>NZ_JADEXN010000342.1 GCF_015207075.1 Zarconia navalis LEGE 11467 | reverse complement strand
ACCTGCACCATGTACGGTTACTGGATGCCCGACTTCTCGCTCTAGAGCTTTTTCAAGCTCTTCTTGGATCGTGGGTCGATCGACTTGCCGCTGCCAGCCATGAAAATGAGTGCCACGGTATTGAACGACAATGGCAACTCGCTCTTTGGGTTGGAAAACGGACACAGACATTGATGGCTCAATCCACGAGTTCGATAATTGCCATTTTGGCGTTATCCCCGCGCCGACTGACGGTGCGCAGAATTCGGGTATAACCGCCCGCCCGACTGCTATAGCGGTCGGGAACTCCGGCAAATAAAGCGTGAACTAATCCTTTATCAAAAAGATACCCCATTGCTTGACGGCGAGCGGCCAGGGTTCCATCTTTGGCCAGAGTAATAATTTTTTCCGCTTCCGAACGAACGGCTTTGGCTCGAGTCGCTGTGGTCGTAATCCGACCGTGACGGAGCAGTTCGGTTGTCAAAGACCTCAGAAGGGCTTTGCGCTGGTCGGCAGGTTTACCGAGGAGAGGGACACGACAACGATGACGCATGATAGTAAAAACAAATGACGGACGATCGATTTTTAGTGAGATGAAGCTTAACCCAAGTGCTTTAATGGCAGGAGGAGCGTATAAGCCTTCATCATCTCAATAGTATTAGCTAAGCTTTCGACTTTTCTTGAGGCAAAGTGATCCCCAAGCGCTCTTGCAGAGCTTCAATCACTTCTTCTGCAGATTTCTGCCCGAAGTTTTTAATTTCGAGTAAGTCTTCTTGAGAATAATCCAATAAGTCAGCAACTGAATTAATCTGAGCGCGCTTGAGACAATTGTAAGCTCTCACGGAAAGTTGAAGTTCTTCGATGGGAATCTGACTGTTGGGATTCTCATCGGGGGTAAACTCATCCTTCATCGATTCCACGGTAATGTCTTTAAGTGGTACAAATAAATCCACTAAAAGATTTGCCGCTTCACCGATCGCTTCTTGGGGTGTTAAACTGCCATTCGTCCAGATCTCCATAATCAGGCGATCTTTTTCCAAAGACCCTCCAACTCGGGCATCTTCGACAGTATAATTAACCTTCTTAACGGGCATGAAAACCGCATCGATTTGAAGATAGTCAAGAGCCGTCGATTCGTCTCTACCCCGTTCGACGGAGCGATACCCCGTCCCGGTTTCGATGCGAAACTCCATTTCCAACGAAGCCTTTTCGGCTAACGTAGCAATGTATTGACTTTGACTTGCCACCTCAACTTCCGAGGGTAAGTCGAAGTGATCGGCGGTGACCGTTGCCGGTCCTTGAACGAGTACCCGCCCAATTTGGGGTCCCGCCATACGGCTTTTCAGCACGACTTCCTTCATATTCAACAAGATTTCCAGCACGTCCTCTCGGACTCCAGGCATCGTTGCGAACTCGTGATTGACTCCACCAATTCGGACGGCTGTAATCGCCGTGCCTTCTAAATTGGAGAGCAGAACTCGTCGCAGGGCGTTTCCCACCGTCGTCCCTTGACCTCGTTCCAACGGCTCGATAATGAACTTACCGTAGAGACCTTGACCTTTCTCTGGATTCTTACTTTCTACACACTCAATTTGGTATTGCGTCACGGCATAACCTCCCTTAACCTTGGTCCCCAGAAGATAGATACGGTTGACCGACCTAATGCTGAGTATTACGCTATAAATTGGTTTTCGTGGCTACCCATTCGGGCATGATGAAGATCGAGGCTCGGGCGATCTACTCGCAACCTTTAACACCGATTTCATCTTTGAGGGAAAGCCTCACAGCACGAAAAGCGATCGACGGACTTAAACTCGCCTGCGCTTGGGCGGACGACAACCATTATGAGGAATGGGGGTAATATCTCGAATGAGAGTAATTTCCAAACCTGCTGCCTGTAATGCCCGGATAGCAGTCTCTCGACCGGCTCCCGGACCGCTGACCATTACTTCAATTTGACGCATTCCCTGGTCGCTGGCTCGCCTGGCCGCCCCTTCGGCAGCTGTTTGAGCGGCGTAGGGCGTTCCTTTTTTTGCTCCCTTAAAACCACTCGAACCCGCTGTCGCCCAGGAGATCACTTCTCCTTTGGTATCGGTAATCGTAATGATGGTGTTATTAAACGTGGATTGAATGTAGCCAATCCCATTGGGGACGTTTCGCTTTTGCTTGCGAGAACCTGATTTCTTGTTGGGTCGTGTTGCCATATTCGTTTTTCGAGCGTATAAAGAATAAGTTTGAGGCAGGGTTAGACGATTACTGAAGGTTGGGGTGTTTGCGTAGATTTACCTCGAAGATCGAACCGAACTTGGCTTTGGTCGAGACCCAAGTTTCGCTCGCAACAACTCCGCAAGGAGCGCTACAATCCGCCACCCATCCTATTTACTTCTTGGCTCCAGCCTTCTTCTTACCCGCGACAGTGCGGCGAACGCCTCGGCGGGTACGAGCATTGGTCCGCGTCCGCTGACCTCGAACGGGCAAGCCCTGACGGTGACGGCGTCCTCGATAGCAGCCGATATCCACCAAACGCTTGATGTTCATCGACTCCCAACGCCGCAAGTCTCCTTCGACTTGATAGTTGGCTTCGATGGCTTCGCGCAAGGCGGCAACTTCGCTATCGCTCAAGTCTTTGACTCGAGTATCCGGGTTCACACCCGCTGACTCGGTGATTTTTTGGGATGTTGGCAAACCAATGCCATAGATATATGTCAGACCAATCTCGACGCGTTTATCTCGCGGAAGGTCTATTCCTGCAATCCGTGCCACGTTTTTCTCTCCAGATTGAGTAGTGAGATCGACAAAAATGAGTGGGTATTATTATGAGACGCAAACTTTGCCGCAACAACCAATTTTGTTAGCAATCTAACCTTGACGTTGCTTGTGCTTTGGATTGGAACAAATCACCATAACTCGACCGCGACGACGAATGACACGGCACTTTTCGCAAATTTTTTTGACAGATGCTCGAACTTTCACAGAACTTAGACTAAGAATACTACAAACTTTAAATCATAACTTTTTTCTGTTTAAAAGTCAATCATAAAAAGACCGGAAACGCTTAAAAAATGATGACTCAAAAGAACTACTTTTTCCGCAAACGATAAGTAATTCTACCTTTAGTTAAATCGTAAGGAGTTAATTCTACCTTGACGCGATCTCCAGGAAGGATTTTAATATAGTTACGACGGATTTTTCCTGAAATGTGAGCGAGCACGTTAAACCCGTTATCTAGATCGACCCGAAACATGGCATTGGGAAGAGACTCGGTCACAGTCCCTTCCATTTCAATTAAGTCTTGCTTGGCCAATTTTTTTTCCTAATTACGATGGTGTGGATTTACCATTAAGTACGTGAACCGCGCCCAGTCTGTGGGTGCTCTCTAACATATGTTATCAAATTTCGATCGGATCGCATCGCTCGAAATCAGTAGATTTGCCTAGGAAAGCGGGAGTAAGTTTCTGAGAATCTCCCGCACCTCTTCAACGGGTCGATTACCATCAACAACTCTCAAGCACTGACGTTGGCGATAAAACTCAATAGTCGGCTCGGTTTGCTCGCGATAGACACTCAAACGACGGCGAATTGTATCTTCTGTATCATCAGCACGTCCCCGTCCGAGCAGCCGATCGACAATAACTTCATCAGGTACATCTAAGTTAATCGCACCATCACAGCTTTTTTCCATCTGGAGCAGTAACTCTTCGAGAAACTCGGCTTGAGAGACGGTGCGAGGAAAGCCATCTAAAATCCATCCGGCTCGAGCGTCGGTCATTTGCAAGCGTTCTCGCACCAAATCGAGCATGACCTCTTCGGGAACGAGTTCTCCCCGAGTCATATAACCCTGCGCTTTTTTTCCGAGTTCCGTGCCAGCAGCAACGGCTTGCCGGAGAATATCCCCCGTAGAAATATGAGGAACCTGGCAAAAATCAGCCAGTTTTTGAGCTTGAGTGCCTTTACCGGCTCCGGGAGGACCTAAAAAGATAAACTGCATCGTTTTTACTGCTTCACCATGCCCTCATAGCGTTGAGAGATGACGTAGGTCTGAATTTGTTTGGCTGTATCGATTGCAACTCCAACGATAATCAGCAAGGATGTCGCCCCAAACCCTTGGAAAGTAGAAACGCGGGTAGCTCCTTCCACCGCGGTGGGGACAGTCGCCACCAGTCCGAGAAAAATAGCACCTAGAAATGTTAGCCGATTTAAGACTTGGGAAATATATTGTTCCGTCGCTTTTCCAGGCCGAATTCCCGGAATGCTAGAACCCATTTTCTTCAAGTTTTTCGATAAATCTGCCGGGTCGAGAGTCAAGGATGCGTAAAAGTAGCTAAAAAAGACAATTAGCACTAAGTAGAAGGACACGTACAACCAAGGTAAAGGACTATTTGGACCTAAATAGCGACCGATGTTCGACAATACCTGATTGCTGGTGGCTTCAGCCAAAAATCCGGGCAAAATCAAGAAACTAGAGGCAAAAATGATCGGCATCACCCCCCCCTGATTCAAGCGCAAGGGTAGATAGCTGGTTCGTTCGCGATAGAGACGACGCCCCACTTGTCGGCGAGCAGAAATAATTGGAATTCGACGAGCGCCTTCTTGAACGAAAACAATTCCCACGATGGTAACGAGAAAGACCATTACCAAAATCAGCACGCGACCGACAATTCCTTGATCTCGCTGAGCGAGTTCGATAGTATCTCCTAAGGAGTAAGGCAAGACGGCAACGATATTGACAAAAATCAAGAGTGATGCGCCATTACCAATCCCACGCTCGGTAATCAGTTCCGAAACCCACATGACGAACATTGCCCCGGCCACTAATGCCAACATGGTTTTGGCAATAAAGAAAGGAACCGGATCGGTATTGGACGCGGACATATAAGCGCTCGTCCAAATGGCAATTCCCGTACTTTGTAGGATAGCCACACCTAAAGCAATATAGCGGGTAATTTGAGAAATCTTACGTCGTCCGGCTTCCCCTTCATTCTTTTGCAAGTCTTCTAAGCTGGGAATCGCGGCGGTCAAAAGCTGAACGGCGATCGACGCATTAATAAAGGGTAGAATTCCCAAGGCAAATATTCCCAGACTTTCTAAGCCCCCCCCCGAAAACGCATTTAGTAACCCAAAGAAAGGACTATTTTGAAAATCGATCGCAAATCGGGCGCGATCGATTCCCGGAACCGGCAGCCAAACGCCCAAGCGAACTAGGACGATCAAACCAACCGTTACTAATATTCGTCCCCTCAAACCCGCAGCTTGAGCCATTTGGATAAATGTCTCTTGAGCGGTTGGGGCTTTATCTCGACTTACCGCCATGAAGGTTTACCTCTACGATGTACTCGCCATTGGTGTAATCTCGTCGCTCCTCGAAAAGGTCAGCTCCCTGCAACGTCACAACTCCCACCGGCGGCTTCGATTTTTTGACGAGCGCTGGCGGTAAAAGCAGCGGCTTTAACCGTTAGGGAAACGTTTAACTCTCCATCTCCCAAGATTTTTAGCGGACCGTTGCTTGCAGTTACTAACCCCGTTTCCAATAAGGATGCCAACGTGACTTCCGTGTTGGCTGGCAGAGATGCCAGTTTACCCACGTTTACAATAGTGTAATGTTTGGGGTTAATGACCGTAAAGTGCTTGAGTTTGGGAACGCGCCGATAGAGGGGCATTTGTCCCCCTTCAAAACCCGGACGAGTCCCACTACCCGATCGAGATTTCTGACCGCGCATTCCTTTACCGCAGCTAGCACCTTGACCGGCAGCAATACCTCGACCGACTCGACGGCGGCGCTTGCGGGAACTCGGTTTGGGGACGGCATCTTGTAGTCTCATAATTCTAAGTCTTTAGATTTCAACTCAATTTGAGGGAGCTTTCGGGCGATTTTTGTCAACTCGAAGCATACAATTTCTCGATCGAAATATTTCGCTCCCGAGCAACTTCCGAGAATCGGCGCAGGTGAGCTAGCGCATCTACAGCCGCTCTGGCGTTATTGAGAGGGTTACTCGAACCCAACTGTTTGGCAAGGATGTTGCGGACGCCAGAGAGTTCTAGAACGGTG
>NZ_JADEXN010000341.1 GCF_015207075.1 Zarconia navalis LEGE 11467 | reverse complement strand
GGATGACGCGCACGGAACCCTTTGGCGGCTGGAGTGGGTGGCTGAACCTGCCGGGGGTGGGAGATAGCACCGTGGCGCTGGTGATGGTGGTGGCGTTGTTTATCATCCCCAACGGCAAAGGGGGCAAGCTGCTCGATTGGGAAACGGCGGTTCGCATTCCCTGGGGATTGCTACTGCTGTACGGGGGCGGAATTGCGATCGCCAATGGGTTCAAAGCCTCGGGATTGAGCGAATCTCTGGGCAACGTTCTCTCGGGACTTTCGGTATTGCCAACGATGTTGATGATTCTCGGCATCTGCTTCGCGGTTACGTTCCTGACAGAAGTCACCAGCAATACGGCGACGACGACGTTGTTGATGCCGCTATTGGGGGCCGCGGCGGTGGGGGCGAATATAAATCCTACGCTGCTGATGATTCCGGCGGCAATTAGTGCCAGTTGCGCGTTTATGCTACCTGTCGCCACTCCCCCAAATGCGATCGTTTACGGTACGGGTCAGTTTTCTGTGAATCGCATGGTTCGGGAAGGGTTGGTGTTGAATCTCCTCGGTGTCGTGGCGATTTCGATTCTCTGTTACGGCTTTTTGGGGAATGGTTAATTTAGAACGGGGAATGGGGAATGGGGAATGGTTACTCTCTCCCTTGTCTCCCCCGAAGAGGGCGTTAGCGTAGCCATGCCGCAGGCTATAGCATTTGGAAGTCTAAGTTCCGTTTCACCCATAATTTATCGCCCAAATGCGCGCGCCCCTACAGCCCCACGTGTCTCTTCAAAAGGTTGAGTTATGTTTCAAAATAGACTACACCACAGTATATTTCAACTGCCACAAAATTACGTTCTTCTGGTGGCGACGGGTGCGGGTTTTATCGGCTTCGTTCTCTCGATGGGATTGCGATCGATCGTCTTGGGAGTTGGAATCGCGATCGCCCTGGGAATGTGGGCGGCTTGGGTTTGGCAACTCAAATCCAGTCCGTTTCTAATCTCAAAGAAAACCCAAGATAACCTGTTGGATATTGAGTGTTTTCAAGAACAACTCGAACGTCTAGAGAAAAAACTCGATGTGCCATCGCGACAGAAGTTAGAAAAGGTTCGGTTTTGGATTCGAGAAACCCAGAGTTTCGCCCGCAAAATTGCCGAAATCGAGCCGGAACTGGTTCCCGATCTCATTGAGATGCTGTACACGGTTTTAGCTTTAGCCGATCGGGCGATCGTCACGACACTGGCAAACCAACAAATCCGCACTTTAGCTTACCAGAAAATCGGGGAGCAAAATTTGAAAGCGAGCTGCGATCGCATCCAAGCGACCCACCATCAATTGCAAGAATTTCACGATCGGCTCGTTCTCAACCAAGTTGGAAATCAATTTCCAGATTTGGAAACCGTTTTTCCCGATCGCTTACAACTTTTACTCGCCCAAAATAAAGAGGCATTGCAAACCTCAAATGAGTTGAACGAACGCTCGTTGTAAAGAAGCATTCGGTTATTACTCCGACTCACTATTTTTGATAAGTAGGGGTAATCCCGCGCCCGGTTACCCCCATCCGACCGGGGTAGGCACAGGGGCACTACCCCTACGACCCAATTAATCATCAAAATTAATGTGATCAAGTACTATTACTCCGACTCACTATTTTTGATAAGTAGACTTTCTAGTTCCCCTAAGCGCGAGGGATTAGGGGTGGCTTTACTAATCTCAAAGACTTCTGCGAACCTCTCTAATCCTGGCAATCGACTGACTTTCTGAAGTGGGTATTGCGATCGATTGCAATCTTTTTCTTTCTATTCTCAATAATTTGGAGATAATCGTGTCCAAAAAAGTGATTTCATGGTTTTTGACCGGATTTGTAGTAATGCTATTATCGACTCACTTCAATGTTACAAACTTGAGTATCGGTCAGAGTTTTGATGTAAATTCTTTTCAAATGGCTAGTGCCGCTACGCGGAATTAAAAATGCAAAATTAAAAATTAAAAATGCTTACTGTACATAGCTTTCAGCGGTTGAGAGCTGGTCAGTTATTTCTACCGCGTTGCACTAGTCGCCATCTAGAAAATACTATCTTGCCCCGAATTTCCGTTCAAACCGAACTAATTCCCGATGAAATTGCACTCAACTACAGCACCGAAAATATTGCCGAACCCCTCCCCGATGTAGAAAAATATCCTCTCTATGGCGCGCAGCCTTCGACAGACCCGAATGCGGTTTATATCGAGATTTTTAGTTCTGCCGAAAAAGCAAATGGCAAAAAAATAGACGAACGCTGGCTAGTCGATGTTGCCGAAGCGTTTAACCAACAACAATTCACCACTAGCAGCCAACAAGTTATCCAAGTTGGGATTCGCAAAATCCCTTCAGGGGTAGGAGAACGCACCATCGCCGGAGGTGCTGCACAACCGGCGATGGTGCGTTCTCACGGCTTGTGGCTGGAAATGCTTAAAAGTAAAGGCATTGGCGTGAATCTGGTTACCGATAGTTTGCTTCCCAATAATGCTGGATTTGTGATTCAAAATCAGCTCAAAAAAGAGCTTTGGGGAAATGAAGATGTTACATTCGATCGCGTTCTCGATGCCATTCTCGCCGGAAAAATCACCGTCGGATATACCAATCCCTTTACCAGTTCCACCGGCATGAATTTACTGCATACGTTATTATGGCAAGCTGCCGGACATCATCAAGATGGCAGTCCCCTCACTTCCACTGACTTACAATCTCCTCAAGTTCGATCGGTTTTTGAAACGCATCAAAAACAGGTTTTAATTACTGCCTTAATTACCCCCGACTTGAAAAATATTGCCATTCGCGATCCGCAAAAACTACCGGCATTTGCCGTCAGCTATCTCGATTATTCCAGTCTCAAACAGTTACCAGAGTTCGCGCAAACGAGCTATATTCCCTTTGGTATTCCCCACAGCAATCCCCTCGCCGGATTCTCCTGGAATACCGCCCAACAGCAGGAAGCCTTACAAAAGTTTGCCGAATTTGCCAATACTCAAGCAATGCAGAAACTCGCACCGGATATGGGTGATGAAGTTATTAATTACATCCAGCGTCCGGATTTACCCAAGCTGCCAGCGGGAGATGTTTTAATCGAGGCACAATCGTTTTGGAAGAAGCAAAAAGATGGCGATCGCACGGTTTATTTAATGGGAGTCATCGATACGAGTGGTTCGATGGAAGGAGAACCCTTAAATGCGGTGAAATCTGGCTTACAAATTGCTAGTAAAGAAATTAACTCTGGAAACTATTTCGGACTGATTACCTTTGACGATCGCCCGCATTTTAGGCTTCCTCTTGCCCCTTTCGATACCCTACAACACCAGCGTCTTCTCGCGGCGATCGATTATCTTCGAGCCGATGGCAGTACGGCAATGTACGATGCGATTATGGTGGGGTTATCGGAGTTAATGAAATATCAAAAAGATGACCCTAACGGTCGATTTTATCTACTCGTCTTAACGGATGGAGATACTAACCGAGGGTTTAACTTCGCTCGCGTTAAAAGTATTATCCAAGAAAGTGGCGTGCGCGTTTACCCGATCGCATACGGAGATGTGAATCAATCGGAACTCGATGAAATTGCCGCGTTGCGAGAATCAACGGTGAAATTGGGAACCCCGGAAAACGTGCAAGGTTTGTTGAAAGGTCTTTTTCAAACCAACTTGTAGTCAATTTCAGCGATCGTTTGAGTTAATATAGCAGTTCTCAAATTGGTGAAGTCCGGACGATCCCCCGCGCATCCCCCTTATGAAGGAGGACTTGAGATTCACGATCGTACCTCATTCATTCAAGAAAGGCTATAAGTTCTAGGGGGAACAGTTGAAATCGAAACAACTCAAGTTAAATCGATTTTTGATTCGTGAAGCTGCTCGCCTTTAATTATTTTTTTAAAGAATAGTTAGAAGGATAGAAATCTTATTTGTATTGATTAACTCGATTCAATCCAAAAAACGTAAGTATTCAGGTTGACTGTGTGTGAAATAAAACTCACTATGCACCCCCAATGGCAGAGAGGAATTATCGCCTGAAGATTGGGGAAATATATTTAAAATGTTAATCTTCTACTCCCCTCTCGGGAGGGGTAGGGGGTGGGTTCGACGATTTGCTAGTGTGGCGGAATACTTACAAAAACACTGTCTATATTTATCCAAAGAGGTTAAATAATGAATCAGCTCAATCGTATTTTATTTCAGATTTTAGGAATTGGATTGTTGAGTTTTCTCGTGGCTGGAGTGGTTCTGGGCTTCGGGTTTGCCACTCCCACAAAAACCATTCTGGTCGATCGCAGTTATTGTCCTGAATATCGATGGGAATCTGTCGTCGAAACTTATACCCAACTGTATCGCCAGTACCAATACAAACGCTTGCAACTCGATCGAGTTATTTTGTTGAATGACTGGGGAGAAGAAATATTCAAAAATCCCCCCACCCCGAAAGAACTCCAAAACCTGCGCACCTACGGTCGATCGAACCTTCCGCGTCAAATGCAATTACAACAGGCCGATCCGAATCTCCAAGTTCTCAACTGTCAGGCGATAAATTGACAAAGGTTAAAATAAGATATTCGTCAATAATTAGCAAGTGAAACCTCGATAACCTGGTTGACTGACTGCCAAGGAGGAACGTTCGTGAACGAACAACACATCGAACTTTACCAACGCATTCAAGAGTTTTCCCTCGACGATCGCACGAGCGATTTTACCTTCACTCAGCGACTCGCTAGAGAGAACCGCTGGACTCTTCAATACGCAGAACGATCGATCGTTGAATATAAAAAGTTTGCCTTTCTTGCCGTCGCTGCCGGACATCCGGTGACCCCTTCCGAAGAGGTCGATCGAGTTTGGCACTTGCACTTACTCTATACGCAGTCGTACTGGGGAGAGTTTTGTCCCCATATTTTGCAAACGCCACTCCACCACAGTCCCACGCGGGGAGGAAAACAGGAATACCACAAATTTCACGATTGGTACGATCGCACCCTCGCCAGTTACGAAGCCTTCTTCGGATACCCGCCACCTGCGGATATTTGGCCGGCTGCCGCCGTCCGTTTCGATCGCAATGCCTGTTTCCAATACCTGAATACTCGGCAATACTGGCTGCTTCCCAAACCGAGTCGGGAAATCGTTCCCCAGTTTTCTGGGAATCGATCGATGGTTGCCGTTGTGCTGCTGGGAATCGCACTGACGCTAACGGGTTGTGAAGTGTTGGGATTGGCAACGTTTCCCAATCCCCTCGATTTTCGAGGTTCCCAATTTCTGACGTTATATATAACCCTTGTGAGTGCGGCACTGATTTTCCAATGGGGGTCTTTTGAATATTTCAAGCGATCGGATATCGAGAATTTGGAGGAGACCGTTTCTCTCGATACTTACGAAACTGCCTATCTCGCCGGGGGAAACGATCGAGTTGTGGAAACCGCAATCGCTACTTTGGTACAGCGGGGACACTTAAAACCCGATCGAAAAACCCGAACCTTAGAAGTCGTCAATCCTTTACCCGATAACAGCCATCCTCTAGAAGCTGCCATCGAGTCCGAACTTCAAGCCAGAAGTAAGTTCGATCGCTTTCGCCTCAAAACTGCAGCCGGAGTCGTTGCATTCACCGATGACATTCGCAATCGCCTCATCAACCTGAAATTGCTCCCCAAACTCAAAGACTCCCGACAGCTACAATGGCTGTTTGCGTTGCCGGTGCTACTCGTTTGGCTGCTAGGACTCACCAAGCTGGGTGTGGGAATGTCCCGAGGGAAGCCCGTCGGGTTTTTACTGTTATTGTGCGTGGCGACGGCATTTATCGGCTGGCAGTTGCTCAAACGTTCTTGGCATCGCACTGAATACGGCGAGTGGGTGTTAACCCGCTTACAAATGCGGCACTCGGACTTAAAAAAGCAATTATTAGACGATTTAGGAGAGCAAGCGGGACTGGCATTTGCCCTGTTTGGCATGAGCGTTCTCACTAGTGGCGAATTGCAGGGTTTGCGACAAGTCCTCGCTTCCTTTTGGAGTCCTTATTATAGCGATCGTCTCTACGGAGAC
>NZ_JADEXN010000340.1 GCF_015207075.1 Zarconia navalis LEGE 11467 | reverse complement strand
GTTGCACACTCATCAGTCCAGGGAGGCTGGCTGGCTAAATCGACCCAACGCAAACCCAAACCCAGGATGCACCACAGCAGAAGCAATAGGAAATTAAGGACGGTAGGAGAGATGGAAGGCAAAAGGGAGCAGGGGACTTTTGGACTTTGGGCAACTCAAGAGGAGAAGAGTTATCAAGTTCGGTTAAACACTTACCATTCCGGTTCAAATGAGCTTCGGGGGCATCGGAGGCGTGGGGAGCGTGGGGAGAGAATTAGAAAGGAGATTCCGCAGTTGCGCTCTTCTTATCACTAATTATCCGAACTCGATATAACGGCAAAATCAGGGTTTGAGTTAATCTCGAACTCACGTTAAATTTATTCATGCAAAGGGTCTACTATCTCGGCAAACTTTCGCTGGTGGGTAAGCCGGAAGGATCGATAGGTTGAGGGGGTAATACCGGATAGGAAAAGTCCTGCTTGGCAAAGGCTTGTTTGGCACGCTTAACCAAATCGGTTTGGTAGATAAATTCATCTCGTGCGTCGATGGGATAAGATTTGAGCTTGAAATGAGTGCCCCATGGCTTTTCATCCATAATCACTAAAATAGGTAGCTTCAGTTGAGTGTACTTACTCGTTTGTGCTACGCGATATAAAATTTTCATTACCGCTTCGACATCAATATTATGAGCGAAGTAAAACTCTGCTACGGTTTGTGCCTCAACAGCACCTTTATTGGCATTAGAAATCGCTTCCGTCCAGATTTGATTGTGAGGAATGCTCACAATATTATCGTCGGGAGTTTGCAAGCGAATCCCACGAATACCGTAGCTGATAATTTCGCCGTAGTATTCTTTAATTTTGACTCGATCGCCCACTTGATAGGGATTTTCAAAAAGTCCGATAATTCCGGCGATCACAGAACTCACATAATCTTTAAAGGCAAATCCTAACGCAACGGCAACCGTTCCCGTTACTGCGAGTACGTTATTGGGAGATAAGTCCAAAAATAAATTGCAAATCAGAAATCCGAAGAAGCTCAAACAAAAAGCTCGCCAAAACGGTAAGGATTGTTTGACTTTGAGGCGAAATAAAAGGGGAACTTGCTCGGAGAGCCAATTAATAACTTTATCGATGAAAAAAAGAATTAGGTACGCCGCAAGTACCAACAACAATGCTTTGATTACTTTGGCTTGAGTAATTTCCGTGACAATTTCTTGCGCTTTATCAACCGTTTCATTCCCTGTTGCTGCTACGATCTTTTGAAGAACAGTATCAGTCACTAGACAAACTCCTGATTTTCATTCATCGGTATTATCTTCTCCAACTAAAAACTTGTTATTTTCTAAATCGGTTCTTAGGCGAAGATAGTAAGCCGGATTCACCTGTATTTCGCCTTGGTGGTTCCACAAAGTGCCCGATCGCACCAAAACTCTGACTTGCGCTCGGATCGGCGGCTCTGGCTCCCCCAAACTCAATGCCAAATGAGATAGACCGATCCGACCGAATAGACTAAGTGGCGATCGGCTAGAGTCAAGGCGGGTCGGTCGGGCAAGTCGATACGCTCTCGTCGTGCTTGGGGAGAAGCCTCTTCAGAAACGGTATCGGTCGATTCTTCGTCGGAATCGTCCGAAGAGCCAGTCTTGACGCATAGGGACGCCAACCACAACTGGATTGCCACCCGACCTAACCCGCTAGCGGTTTTTTGCAACTTGTCGAAATATACCAATTCCGCCCTCGATTGCCAATTCTCTTGCAGAACGTCCCAGTCTTCAGGATCGTCGAGGTCGCTACTGGAATTGTCGCAAAATTCAATCCCATCGTTGATGCTTGCCAGCCAATCTTTAATTTCGATCGGTTCGAGTTCGGGCAAACAGAGGGTGCGATCGCAATACGCACTGCTTTGACAGACATAGTCGAGATACTGCCACGCCCAAGAATTGCATCCGATCGCCCAAAACCTATGGGAATTTTCTACCATCAACTGCTGCAAGCATTCAATACCATCCAACCCTTCTACAGTGCGCAAAAAATACCACTCTAAGTGAGGAATCACGAGAATTTCAGGGCGACCGTCATCGGATTCGTCAGTGGCGGCGAGTTGTTCTCGAAGCTGGTCGGCAATTTGGGTGCAATCTTGGGGTCTGCTATCCGGTTGTAGCACTCGCACCTGGTAGTCGGTTTTACCCTCCCAGGTTTCGAGAGTATCTTCCCAAATCCGGTCTAACGGTTCGATGGGACTGGCCAGAATCACGACGCTGTTGGTTGTGTCGCGATCGACTTTCCATCTCGCCAAGGCGGCTTCGAGTGCCGACTTCACCGCTGCGCGATGGCTTTCGGGACTCGGTAGCGTTTCGATCTTCTCCCGCAGACTCTGCCTTTTTTCTCTCGATAACGGTTGGAAGTGTTTGTTGGTTTGGGTGAGCTGGGCTTCGAGTTTAGAAGCTTTTGCTTCAATTTCAGCGCCCGTTCGGGGAAACCAGTTTTTTAGGCGATCGAGTAGAGATCCTAAGCTCAGAGGCATGGGGAAGATGGGGAGAGGGGGGGATGAATTCGGAATTCGGAAGCGCGGAATTCGGAATTCCGAATTTGGAGATGGGAACTAAGCATCCATTGCCTGCGATCGGCTAATGCGCAAATAAAAATCGTATATTCTCAGGCGCAAGATAAAAATGCTCAAGTCTTCTGGGCGTCCCCGCGTCAGTCAAAACTAGTAAATTAGATGCGTTCGCGAAGCGTCTTCTTCGGAGAATCGCCGCTTCCCTATACTCTACATCGGCCCAGACACTGAATTGTCCCCAACCGTTTTAACGGGAATTGTTGGCATATTCCGAATGGCCAAAGTATAAATATCCGTGGGCATTTCGATTTGCGCTTCTTCGAGCGCTTCCTTCACAGCCTGAGTGACCTTAGAAGTGGCCTGGAGAAAACCGGCACGGCGAGAATCGACCCAAAACCGGACTTCTAGATTCACCGTACTGGCTGCTAGCTCCCGCACCAAGACTTCTAGCGGCGGATCGAACTCCACCTCATCGAGGCGATCGAGCGACCCTTTAATCACCCGAATTGCTTCGTTGATATCAGCATCATAGTCGATTCCGACCATAACCGAGCTGCGGCGATGAGTCGAAGCGGTATTGTTGATAATGCTCGACTGAAACACCTCTTGATTGGGAATGTAGACAACGCGCCCATCATAGGTTTTCATCGTCGTTCCCCGCAGTTGAATTTGGGTTACGGTACCTTCGTAATCTTCAATGACCAATTGGTCGCCGATTCTGAAGGGTCGAGCGGCGAGTAGAATGACCCCAGAGATGTAGTTGCTCAAAACATCTTTGAGGCTGAAGCCGATCGCCACGCTGGTTAATCCCAACGCGCCGAGCAACGCCCCGATATCCAGACCGAGAACCCCCAGGGCCACCACGCAACCGAGAATCCAGACCCCACCGTAGCCCAACCGCCCGATGAGAATTTCCGTACTGCGATCGCCTTCCGTCCGTTGCGCCCAAGCAAAGGCAATTCTCCGCACCCCTTGGGCGACTAATCCCGTCGCCAAAACCACCAAAATTGCGCCGATGAGGGCGGGAAGATTTTCGACGGTATCCCGCAGCAGTTGGCGGGTGGTTCCGTATAGGCGCTGAACTACATCGATGGCGAGGGGGGGTTTGTCGATGGCTCGATTCAGGGCATCGGCCCACTTTTGCGCGAGAGCATCCACCGACAGACCGAAATCTTCGGCATCTCGGTCGGTTACCGTCATCAACACTCGATTGTTAAGTTGTAGCGTTGCTAATTTGCGGTTGCCATCGGTTTGTACCGTTACCGTTTCGAGGGTGTCGGCTTTGGCGAGAATGCTGGCAATCCGGCGGTTGATAATTTCGGCGCGATCGGTAGCGCTGATGCCCGACAAGCTGCCGACTTGGAAAATCGGTCGTCCTCGGACGACGATATCGGCAAAATATAAGCCATCAGATGGGGCGGCGACAGGTTGGGACGTTTGTGCTGTCGGTGGAGGAACTTCGGCATCTTGGGCGATGCTAGGCGGAACGATGACCCAGGTCGTACAGACAACGATGGCGATTCCGGTCAGACGGGGTAAGATGGAGCGTTGAGTAACGTTTTGGCGAGTCAGCAACACAGGCAACCTAACAAATGAAAGCGATCGAAACAGAACTGACGCGATCGCGATAAATATAGCTATATTTAGCTAAATATATCGGAAAAAAGGCGCGACCGCGCGAATTCCCTTCGTCAATCGTGTGGGTACATCTTGTAAGATAAGTCGAACCCGTCGCTATTCTGGCGCGACGATATATTCAGATGCGTTTTCGTTCTCTGGCAGCGCTGGCAATCGATCGAGATAGACTAAGGTTTGATACAGCATCGCCGCTGCCGATCCTCGGTTGAGCGGTTCGTTGGGGTTGAGAATTCGACGAGTGGGATAGTTGGCAATCAGACCCGCCTCGGTAGCTGCGGCCACTTCATCGATCGACTCGTCGGGGATAGATGCAGCATCTTCGTAATATTCCCCCAGATTCGTCGTGGGAGCGGTAGCATTGTAACCCTGTTGTGCGGTCGGTGCGGGGTTGCTTTGGGCGTTAGCCGGTGGGATGGCAAACGGTTGCAACAAAACCGTGGAAGCTAGGGGAAATGCCAAGCGATTCTTCGACTTTTTCGGTTGTCGGCGATTGGGTGCCACCGTTGAGGCGGGAGTTTGGCTGGCCGCCACCGTCGGGGAGGCGGTTAGTTCCAAGCCCCGCGTGAGGGCGGCGATCGCTTCAAGCTTGGTCATTTCTTGGTGAGGGAAAAATCGATCTTGTTCTTCCTTCGCCTCCATAAATCCAGTTTCGTAAGCCTCCTCAATTGCCGGTTCTGCCCAGTTGCCATCGGGAACATCGGCAAATACGCTCGCCTCGGGAATTTGCCTTACGGTTTCTTCCTCGAATGCCTGACGGATGGTAGCCGCAAACTCATCGCGATCGATCGATTTTTCAGGTCTGAAGGTTCCGTCGGGATACCCGGCGAGAATCTCTTCTTCGGCGAGGGATGTAATGTAGGGATACGCCCAGTAATCGGGTTTGACATCGCTGAATTCCGTCGGTGCGGTTGCCGAGGCAGACAGCATCACGGGAATTCCAGCCAGGGTACTGGTTGCAGTCGCGCACAACGCCGTCATCGCGATCGCTCGATCGAACATAAATATTACTCTCCAATTTAATCAGATTAATTTGAAATGAAACCAGACTCGGGTGCGCTGCCATCGATGAGGGTTCGAACGAGTGCTTCATCGCATTCGTTTTGAAAGTTAGAGTCGTTCTAAAACCCGGGACTGATAGCGATCGCCGCTCGATTGCAAAAGAACAGTGCCACTCCCTCGGTTGGGAATGACACTGCCTTTAGAATCCTCACACTCGGGTTCGATCGCTCGACATCACCCGAGTCCGAACCGACAGAACCCGACCGATGGATCTTAGAGCTGTCCGGAGCGATCGATATTGGGATCGCCAGCGCGATCGACATCCACTTCTTCGCGGCGGATGGTTTCTTTTGCGGTGACCGTATCTTGTTCGACTTCCTTGCGAACCGAGACTTCCCCACGCACAACAGCTTCTTTGCCAATCTCAGCCGTCTCTTCATGTACGTCCATCCGGGCAACTTCCCCTTCTCGGAAATTGGGATCGGTTGCGGCCGGCGTGCTTTGACCGGGGGTAAACTCGATGACGATTTTCTCCTTCTCTACGGGAACGGCGACTTCAGCAGTGCTGGTTTCGACGCGCTTGCTGACAGAAACCTCACCGACTTTAGAGCGGTTCTTGTTGGTCACCAGGCGCTCTTCGTAAAGTTTAAGCTTCTGGTGATTGTCTTCGCGGGTTTCGTAGAGATCGGGTTCGCGGTCGTAGGTATAGTCGTTGGCCGTGTAGGCAGGTGTTACTGCTGTCGGGGTCGTCGCCGGAGGCGTTACGACACCTGCGGTGGTCTCCACGGGGGCCGAGGCTTCGACGGTAGTGGACGTTCCGGCAGCAGGCGTGCGATAGACAGAGCGAACCCGCTCTTCATAATCGTAA
>NZ_JADEXN010000339.1 GCF_015207075.1 Zarconia navalis LEGE 11467 | reverse complement strand
ACCTTGCATTTGCCAGTCTTTTCCGTTGTACCCGAGTTAAAATGGCATACCATCTCTTTTCCCGGACGCTGCTTGAGAGAAACCGGTGCGGTATAGCCTTCGCAGCGAGAATTGAGGGGGAATGCGGAACACAAATTAAACCGCTCTGTGGGGCTGAGTTCTTCTTCTTGGGCAATAATGGCAGTTGGGAATAGCAAGGATGGAAGGAGGATGGCGATGGGGAAAAGTTTGGCGAAATTCATCGTAGATTAAGCTCCTATGATTGGTAAATGAGGAATAGTGTGTGGTGGCTGATGGTAAGCGATCGAATCGCTTGTTGTTAACGTACGTCTGGTGCTGGGAAACTTATGCAATTCGCAGCGAAAGTCTAGTGGGAACTGCACGCAGCGATCGTATTTTTGTTCGGGCGAACGAATATCTTGAGGTTTCAAGATTGTGTTGAAACATAGCGGTAAACTGAATAAAATAAGCGCTGTGACTTTAGCTGAAATCATGAAGCGTTCGTCGGATAATCCTCAATAGGTTTCGCGATCGGTCAAAGGAAAAGCCATCAGATATTTTGGGAGCTCGATCGAATCTTCTTATCGATAACGATCGCCCCCGTCAGACCCCGTTGTTATCGACATACGTCTGGTGTCGGATAACCTATGCAGTTCTCTTCTTTCTTAAGAGATAGGAAAGAAAGGAAATATCTGTGATACTTAACGATTGAATTGGCGTGAAATGTCAAGGAATCCGATCGAGTGTTCCGGATTTATTTTTGCTCGATCGTTCGACTCAAACCAGAGATTTCTTAAGTTAAGGAAATAAAATCTCGACTAAAAAGTAAGTCACCCGAATCTAGTCCGGGAGCGAATCCAATCAAATCGCCATTCTCAAAAATTCCAACTCCCCGACCAAGACCTTCGAGATTGAGATTAAATAGCCCAATTTGGCTAATATCCCGCACACCAATAAAATCTTCCCGAAAATCGAAGTCTGCGATCGTCGCAAAGTCCCTATTGCCCGATCCGAGATAGAACGATCGTTCTTCATCACCTAAAATAAAAAGATCGAAACCTTGGCCGCCAATGAGAGTATCGACTTCTCCTAATCCAGGACTTGGTGCGAGTAAATCGACACCGAGGAGAAAGTCATCACCCAGATCTCCAGACATCCAGTCATTTCCGCTACCGCCAGAGAGAATATCGTTATCTTGTCCCCCAAACAACGTATCGCTTCCTATACCACCATCTAAAAAATCAACCCCAATATTGCCAAAGAGAACATCGTCACCGATATCTCCACCAACAATATCGTCGTCTCGACCCGCAGCAATCGTATCGTTCCCTTCACTACCCAATAAAATATCGATACCTTGATTGCCAAAAATCCAATCGTTACCAAAGTTTCCAAAGATAATGTCGGCACCTTCTTGCCCGACGAGCGTATCGTTTCCAAATAAGCCCTGAATTGTATCGTCGCCAGCAAAGCCAAAAATCAGATCGTTTTCCAGTTGTCCGATCAGATTGTCGTTCGCAACTGTTCCAAAAATATCTGCCATAATTAAATCCCCAAGATTAGAATGAACGAACTAGTGCTGCTACGCAGAATTAAAAATGCGTCTTGGAAAGTTGAACGGGACCCAAACCGATACCGCTCGCGCTTCCACAAAACGAAGAGTACATAAGGCTTTCACAGGCTTCGACGTGAGCGCGGTTACTGAGCGGCTCGACTGAGCGCTCGCCGAACGTCTTGTCGAAGTACAGCCGAACGTTAAGATCTCGTCATTTATTGCTGCCGCGCTGCACTAGAATAGATACGGTAAAAGTCAAAATCGATGTTGTCTGAATTCACTGACATGAAAGCATTATTCAATCGAGAAAAGCCAATGTCAATTCATTAAAATCATCGATTGCTTATGAGTGTTAGCCATCTGCGAGTGTCAAACTCATACGGCAAATTCATAAAACTCATAAAGTGAAAAAAGCGCTGACAAAACACTGTTTTGAATTTACTTCTTTCGTTACTCAACCGACAGGAAAAACTTTTGTCAGTTAATTAGGAATAGGGTGTCGAATGGCTTGTTTTTCGGGTAGGCGATCGCGAACAGCCGAATATCCCGCATCTGAAGCGATGCTCGCGCTCGGAGCGTTAAGTTTCATAGTAATATTGAGAGAGAAATAAACTTCAGAAGAGTTCTGCTTCGGCGGAACTCTTTTCATTTGGTTTTTATAGTGTATAGGCTGATGTCTAACGTTGTCAACAAATTTGAATTCATATTTTTCATTTTAAGATAGTTGAGACTGTCGTGAAACGAAGTAAAAGAGACATTTACCCTTACATCACCCTTACAGTCGCTTTCCGAGACATTCCCCAATAACGCTCGAATCGTGAAGCCGTTCGAGCGCAAACGCCAGATCTGTTAGGACGCTAGGGTTTGTCATCAGTTAGATCTAGAAGCCTTTGGGCACAAGGATTTCGATCGCGCTCGTTCAAAAATGTCATTGAAAGCCAGAACCCATATCCAGTTAGCCGTACTTCTGGAACAAAAGAAAAATGCGATCGGTCATTTATCTGACATAGAGAACTATCGTTTCGCGATTGTCTTGAATTTTTTTGCCCGATCCTCCCAAGGTACGGCAATCCATATATGACGATCGATCGTATAGTTCGATAGGCTCGAAGTAAGCAGCAAATCGATCTGTCTTTTTAAGATCGTCAATGCTGACATCGATCGCGATCGCACGATAACGATCTGGTATAAACTCTTGTGGGCTAACCCTGTGGCTAGCGCGCGCGACTTCACGCGACCCGAGCGAGTAAGATGACTAGCACCTCACAGCGAGTCAGCCTTACGGCGACTCTATGGTTCTCAAGAAAAACAGGAGAGTGAATCATCTTAATGGCACGACCAAAGCGTACTCGTTCGGGAGATGCCGTCTCTCAATCAAAATTTGTTCGGGCTGTAGAAGGCTATCTCGTTCAAGCCAACTGGACAAAACAGCAATTCATGGCTGAAATCCAAGTGGGAGAAGCTCAGTTCTATCGGTGGGCCAGGGGCGAAAACGTTCCCACAAAATCGATTGTTAATCGGATCGCAGTATTTTTAGCGCGTCGCTTAGATAACATTCGCCAGGATCTTCCCCACAATCCATTTCCAGTTTCTGACACAATTGATGGTCTGTTAAACGAACTACTTGACGCAGCAGGCTATAGCGCTAGCATTCGGGGGAAGGGAGTTAATTCGAGCTGGCAAGAAATCGCTCATCATCGCGCCTGGAAACTTGGATATACTCTTGTTTATCCATATTGGGCAAAGCCTCCGGAACGGTATGGGGGTCAACCGACTGGTATTGCCATCGACTGCGCCCACAGAGTCGGCGATTTGCTCGGAATCGAGACAGAATGGCAGTACTTAACCTGGCAAGAAATGCCTCTGGCAATTGCCGAACGTAAAGTTCATGGAATTGCTCCTTTCATGTTGGCCGCACCAGGGAGACTGTTTGATTACCGCTTATCCGATCCGTGGTATCGAGGAGGAAAGCTCAAACTGACCGCCGTGACTCTACCCACAGAACTTGATGTCGATTTTCTAGAAGATTTACCACATAAGCGCGTTCGGTTGGTTTACATAGAAAACGAGATCGGAGATTGGGTTGTCAGCATGCTGGGAAATTCTTACGAGCGCGAGGCTTGTGCCGACAAAATAAAAGCGATTAGTTACATGAAAGCTTTTGAGTCAGACAACAGCGATGTGATTCCGATTCTCTGCTCCGATAGCATTTTTTGTCAAAATGTAGCGGATGAAAATAACTGGCAAGTTCTTAATATACGATGCGTGAAGGATTTGTCATTGTCTCCAGCATTTGCGTTTCACCCTAATGAAGAACAATTAACCGTGTCTGTTAATGCGGTTTTGAAGTTTGTTAATCAAATTCCGTAAATCTTGGCTTCAAGGAAGCGATCGAGTTGTGAAAATTTCATTCAGTCTATCCGCAGAAAAAATTATCAATGATGAAGAACTAATTCTTAAAGAATTGGCAGTTGAGAAATCTCTGTATTGTCTGACTTGTGATTTTGAAGGCTTAAAGCGATTTGCTGAAGCGTTTCACTTTGTCCGCTATGACTTCTGCCACCTTAACTTTATTGTGGGTGAGCGGTGCTGCGATCGGGAATTTTTGTGGGGGGGGCTTGCGAAAAATATTTACGAAGAATTGGGCGGAAAAAATGGGCAGAGCCACAACCAGTTGTATCGAGATTTTTTAGCTTCTATCGGTGCTCGGGAAGACGTATTTCTCGAAGAACCGGAATTTGCTTCCCAGTATAATCGGGCATTGCAAACATACTGTCGGCAAGCTCCCATTCCAGAAGCTCTGTTTGCGATCGCAATCTATGAAGCTTTTGACATTCCCGATTACCAATTACTACTACGGGTTGTGAAACAAGCCGGTGTCTCACAACAAGGGCTACGCTTTTTTCAGGTTCATGCTGTCGCCAACCACTTTGAAATGTTTGAAGACGTTGTAACTTGGCTTAGACAACAAGAAGGTGGAGAGACTGCCTTCCATCGAGCAAAAGAATTTGTTTTTAAAATACAAACAAAAATGTGGTGTGGTTTAATCGAACACTTACAAGAACAAACAACAGATTGCTGTGTTTAAAACTTTTAATTTCTTTGGAGGAACGCAATGGGTCTTAAAACTTTCCGCAATCGATGGTTCCCGATCTTTCTTTCACTCGTCACGATCTTCTCGATCGGTGTGGCTGCCTGTTCCCAAGATTCTGCCCAACAAACCCGCGCTCGATCTTCCCAGACATCAACCCTAGAGCAAATTATCGCCACTAGCCAACTCAAAATTGGCTACATCGTTTTTCCACCCGCAATCGTCAAAAATCAAACCACAGGCGAATTAGGCGGTCACTTCGTTGAAACGATCGAAGAGATTGCCCGTATCAATAATTGGACACCAGAATTTATCGAAACGAACTGGTCGGGTTTTGCAACCGGACTCGACTCCCGTCGGTTTGATGTTTCGATCGCCCCCACCTTCGTCACCATCCCCAGGGCCTTATCCGTCTACTTCACCCGACCCCTTTTCTACGCAGGCAACAGTGCGATCGTTAAAGCTAACGAAACCCGCTTCACCACCCTCGAAAGTATCGATCGACCTGAAGTTACCGTAGCCGTGACCCAAGGGGAAGCTGGCGACGAATACGTCAAAGCCAATTTCAAAAACGCAAAAATTACCCGATTCTCCGGTGGCGACCAATCCCTCGCCTTCCAAGCAGTCGTTGCCGGTCGTGCCGATATTGCCCTCGGGGATGCCTACGTCACCTCGCAATTTGCCCGAGCTAACCCCCAGGTCAAAGACCTGTTTGCCGACGCTCCGTACAATCTCACGCCCATTTCCTGGGCCGTTCGCAAAGGAGATGACCAAATGTTGAACTTCTTCAATAGCAGCCTAGAATCCCTCGATTACCAAGGTCGCCTGCGGGAATGGGAGCAACAAGCCGGTGCGAACTGGCTGCACGTCAAGAAAGTTTGGGAGTCGAGTGCATCGTAATTTCTAGCAGAAGCGCATTTTTTATCGTTATACATTTTCAGCGATGGGGAATGGGGAATCTTACAAGTGTAGGTTTTTTAGATTCTGGTGAAATCGAGCTGGGGAAGCTGGGGGCACTTCGACAAGCTCAGTGACCAGGGGGGGGGAGCAAAACCCTTGAATTCTCGTTGACGCTTGACCAGAGAGCGGAGCGATTGTGAAAAGCATTCCCTTGTTAAGGACGGGGAGAGGGGGAGAATAACGACTCACTCATTGTTAATTATTCATTATTCATTCATCTTCCCCTGCCTCCCCTGCCCCAAAACCCTTACGCCTCGGCGTTAGTACTTTGGTTGGCATTCAACTGAAGCTGTCCCCACTGGCACAGCCAGGTTCCCATTTTGGCTCCGAATAAGACACCTCCCATCACCGGGCCGTAGCGTTCGGTGCAGTAGAAGAATTTGGTAGGCAGGTGGTAGGGGGATTTTTTGCTCCAGAAGACGCTGTTCCAGGCTTGGGG
>NZ_JADEXN010000338.1 GCF_015207075.1 Zarconia navalis LEGE 11467 | reverse complement strand
CCTCCATAGAGGGTCCTTCCGAGAGCAAACGGGCGTAGTTCCAGCCGTAGCGAATGGCTTCCTCGCTAATTCCGGCCGTCCCTTGAATGGAGAGGGTGGAGTTGCCAGAGATGGCGGCTGCGAGATGTTCGGATACCCAGGATTTTGCGGTTCCGGGAACCCCTAATAAGAGTAACGCGCGATCGGTGGTGAGGGTGGCGATCGCTATTTCGATCGGGCGGCGATCGCCAATATACTTCGGGGACACCTCGAACCCATTCTCCAATGTTCCACCCAATATATATATGGCAACGGCATGGGGGGAAAGAAGCCAGTTCGGCGGACGCTGCTTTTTATCCATCTGTTGGAGAACGTTGAGTTCTTCGGCAAACTGCTGTTCTGCGTGTTGGCGCAGTAGAGAAGTTGGGGAGGTTTCGGGTTTTGAAGATGCCACGCGACTCGATCGTGAGAAAAATTAATTGTCAATTGTTAGTTGTCCATTGTCAATTGCTAGATCCCAGAGTTGCACGTCGAAATTCTCAGTCAGGGCAAAGGTTTGGCTATCGGGACTGAAGTAAAAACTGCCATAGCTGTAGCGAGGTATAGGAATCGACTGACTTTTCCAGGTTTCTAGATTCAAAATACCAATCTGCGAGTTGCCATCATCGATCGCAATGAAGCGAGAATCCGGGCTGAAAAAGGCATTATCGCCGTCAAAGGTCGAGACCGTCAAACCGTCTAAATGCCACAATCGTACCTGACTGTCGCGCCCTGCGGTGGTCAGCCAACGTCCGTCACTGCTGAACTCGAGGCGATTTACCGCGTCGTCGTGACCCTTGATTTGGGCGATCGCTTCTCCATCTCGACTCCACAGAAAGATCGTTCCGTCATCGCTGGTGGTGGCAATGGTATTACCGTCGGGACTGAAACTAACGCGGGTGATGGGGACTTCGTGGGGGATTTCGAGAATTGGGCGCAGAATCCAACCTCCGACCCGCCAGAGAGTGACGTTTCCATCGGTTCCAGTGGTGGCGAGGGTTCGACCGTCGGGGCTAAAGCTGAAATCTTCTCCGGGGAAGGTTTTGAGTTGCCAGCCGTTGAGGTTCCACACTTTAATCGCGCGATCGCGGCCGACGGTGGCGATGGTTTTTCCATTGGGGGAAAAATCGACTTTTTTCACCCATTCTCCGTGGGGAAGAGTTTGGAAATGTTGGAGTTCTTCGCCGTCAAACTGCCACAGTTCCACGGTTTTGTATTCGCTGGCGATCTCGAAAGATCGATCGGGGGTCTCTCGCGCGACGGCAATTAGGGTTCCATCGGGGCTGAAGCGCACGTATTTAATGGGTAAACCGTCGTTATCAAGACGATCGACGATCGGGGTTCCGTCTCGATGCCACAGAGATAGGGAATCGGATACGGTGGCAATATAGTTACCGGTGCGATCGAATGCCACATCGGTAACTATATTGCCATCGGTGTCGAGGCGATCGCCTTTTTGGAATAATACCGTTGGATCTAAAGGGTCTTGAAGGAAGGCGCGATCGGTTTGTGAAAGCTGTTGGGAAATGGTCGAAACCGTTGCTGAAAATGCCACTTTTGTCGCACAAATTGCCGTCGTCCAAAATCCGAGTGAAATACTGAGAATAATTAGTGATGCTTGTTTGGAGCGATTTCGCATGGTTGAGAGTTGGAGAAGTTTCTAGGATGTACCTAGAATACAAAGCATCCCAAATTTTAGGCTAATTTAAAGTGTCAATTTTGCGATCGACCACTTCCCTCTCGATCGGGTATTTTCAGAATCAGTTTGGATGAAGTTTGGCTGCGGTTCACCTCTCCAATACTCGCCGATTCAAGTTCCAGATACAATTTACGATCGATTAAATTTGTTTAAACTAAAAGAATTATTCAATCGATCGTTCCAACCCGAATTCTTTTCCAGTCACCCTAAAAATCTTTTAAACTGCGATGACTCTTGCCCTCGACAAACGCACCTATACCGCCCAAGAATATCTCGACCTCGAAACCCAAGCCGACACTCGCCATGAATACCACGATCGGGAAATTATTGAAATGACTGGAGGAAACCCCGATCGCAACCGCATCACCGTTAGCCTTTGTGCGATTCTGCACTTTGGTCTTAAACGCCAACCCTATGATGTTTTCGTGACCGACCAACGTCTCTGGATTCCAACAGTTAATCGCTACACTTACCCCGATATTATGGTGACTCGCGACCCGTTGCAACTCCAGGAAGGACGTACCGACACTATCACCAATCCCCTCCTAATTGCCGAAGTGCTTTCAAAATCAACCTGCAACTACGATCGAGCCGATAAATTTAGTGCCTATCGTACAATTTCGAGCTTTAAAGAATATCTGACCATCGACCAATATGCCATTCATATTGAGCATTACACTCAAACTTCTGAAGGCTGGCTATTGCGAGATTATTACGATATTGAAAAAACGTTTACCTTAACAGCGATCGATCTCGAAATCACGATAGCCGATCTGTATGATAAAGTCGATTTGAACGTCACGAATCCAGAGTCGATTGCTTGAGTTAGGCGAATATATTTTCAACTTCTCTAATTCAATCAAAACGCTACCTTTCAAAGTTGTCGATCGCCCGATAAAAATCAAAACGAAATTGGAGAATCTCTAGAAACTCATCTACTGTTTGTGCCCAATAAGAACCTGCTTTCGCTGCATTTTGAAGCTGTTCTACAACCTCCGAAACCATCATCGGATCGATCGAATATACAAAATCGAGAAATGCCGATCGCAACCCCCAATTATAAGTATCTTTACTCGTAGCAATTTCACGGGAGAATCGATCGAGGACGGCACGGCTGAGTCTCAAACTCCAAGGATACCGACACCATCGCAACAGACAGATTGCCGGATGGTTTTTGCTGAGGCGATCGCGATCGTATTCTAGGATCTCGACGATCGCCATTTCGAGAGTTTCCGTGGGGAGAACCTGCATCAACACCTCGATCGAATTTTCACCACCGATGGCGTATCCTTTCAGACTTGGCAATACATCCAGCAAGGCCTCGCCCCATTCTATATCTCCATGCCGTGCCGCCGCGATCGCCCATCCTTCCAGAAACGCTTTCTCGTATTCATGTTCGTATTCTTGCAACATCTCAACGAACGCTGCTGGAGATGCGTACTGAGTCCAAAAATCTAGAGGAACCGCTGCCACCATTTGCAACAGCCACCAAGGTTTTGCCTCAATCCCCGCAGGTGGTTGGGGAACGATGCCATCGCGGGTTGCCTCTTTCGGACAAGTTTTCGGCAGCTTGACTTCTAATTTTAGGGAGGGGTTACAGGAGATTTTGACGTACTTTTGCAATCGATCTCGCCATCGATCGCAAAACTGAGAGTTTGGCAGTCTCGCCAGCAAATCCACAGCCACCGCGCGAATCAGCTTGCTTTTGTCCGCCAGTGCCAATTCGAGTAGCGCTTCGTCTGCTAAACTCAAGCCGATCTCGAAGGTTGCCAAAAATTTAGCTCGATCGGGTGCTTTATCCTGCTTCCAGATGGATTCTAGCCAATTTCGCGCCAAACTCGGATCGGTGGCACGCAGCCGCTGCAAAACCTGCTGGCGCATCCCAATCGTCCCCGTCTGCCAAACTTCCACCTCCGTTCCTGCCTCGATATCGAAATCGCGAACGTAGTCCCAATCCGGGTTTTGCGCCGCCAGCCAGCATCCCCGCTTACCAAGAACTGGGAACAGAACCGCGCGAAACTCGGGATGTTGCCGTCCCCACTCCAATAACTGTGGCAGGTATTCCGGCGGAACTCGCTGTTTGGCTTTTGCGATCGCCTCTAGCCATTGGGGAAGTACGGCGGAAAATTCACCGGCGAGCATTCGTTGCAGGTGTTGCGCCGCGCAAGGGGAACAAAATGGCAATCTATCGGGGGGAGACAAAGAAAGACGATCGCCCTTTTCTACAGTGGGTACGCGCCCCGCTTGTTGTTGTAAGCCCAGGATAGCTGCCGCACCCAGAAGCGATCGCTCGGGATCTGCCGTGTCGAGTTGACTCAGAAGCCGATCGGCAGTTCCCTCAGTCTCAGGTAAAACAAGGGATTGGCGATCGAGTCCGATGGATGCCATTTTAACGATATCGTGCCACGCGTTCACGGCTTCTCTGGATTAAATTTCTCTATATTTAGAGCGATCCATCGGATGTTCGCTCTAAATAAATTTGGGTCGTTCTGAACTTTCACACATCGAAAAATTAAACAAGTCGCTAGGATGAAATCATCTCAGACATGAAGTTTTCCCATGGCTGTGTCTGTTTTGTCAATGGTAACGGTTGCCGCCACAGATCGCCCGATTTTGGCTCAAATCATCACGGATGCACAAACCGAACTATTTCTCCACCCCACTGAGATCGTTAGTCGAGGCGACAGGATGGAGAACGAACGATCGCGGAGAAATTGAGTTGGGAGATGCCGCCACCAACCCAAACCATTCCCCTTGGGAACCGCACCCAGAATACGATCGCGTATCCCAATAGTCTGCCAATCCCTAATCTTGTGTACGGTGAATGCGAGGTGAGGGAGAATCTAGGAAGTCAGTATTTCCTGGGGTACTAAAGCGCTACCGATTTCCCATTGCTTTTAAGGAAGGAAGCTTGTCGATCGCATGTAGCACAAGATGATGTAGTACGATTTTTTGTATTACGTTTGTGCTAAGTCTCCAGGTTGAAGGACGAAACGGGAAAAACACACCGCTATCGATCGCTACACCTCAATTCAGTTCTACCAGTTCCCCTCCTCGGCAAAATGGGTTCGCATATCGTACTAGCGCGGCGAATTGATTTTGCAATGCTGCTAAACTGCGCGATCTGAATACTACATAGAAAGAGCGCGCGACTCTCCACACCGCAATACACTCTTCGATATTGCTTCGCGAAAACCTTTTAATTTCAGGATCGATCGGGCTTTCTCAAAAAAATTTCCCCCAAGCCCTTGACAATTATGTAGTATATTTGTAGTATGTAAATAAGCGAGCGGGAAACAGCCAAACGGTCAATCCAAAACGGCAACTCCCAAACGCGCACCGAACCTTGAAAATTGAATAGCAATAAACCATGTCACAAATATTCGGACAAGCGCGGTTTTTTCTCCCCTTTCGGAGTGTAGACCCCTCGGTTTATCTCCCACGAGGAATGCCGCCAAACCGTCCGAGATTCCGCACATCGACTGTCAACTTCCTGGGGTTGTAACTCAGTTGTGTAGAGTACTTGTCTGTCGAACAAGAGGTCGCGGGTTCAAGTCCCGTCAGCCCCGTTTGACAGTCGAATGCGGAAAAACATTTCGTTGTGAGTTTTCGTTCTTTCCAAGAATGAAAATTTACAAATCGTTCAAAGTGCAAAGACTACAAAAAATCTAATTCTTGTAAGTAACGAGTTTGCAGTTTTTAGCCCAAAATTTCCGTTAGAAACCACAAACTCAAACCTTGCACTTTGAGCGCCATAGTCCTGTAGGCGAAAGGATTAAGCCGTCTGCCCCTCAAGCAGAAGATTGCGGGTTTGATTCCCGTCGGGACTATTTTCAGTTGTGAGTTAATACAACAAAACAACAAACTGAACTGGTCAGGTGGCCAAGTGGTTGAAGGCGTTGGTCTGCAAAACCGAAATCGTGGGTTCGAGTCCCACCCTGACCTTACGTTGCAGCGTAGCTTAAAGGTAAAGCACCAAGCTCATAACTTGGTCGATGCGGGTTCAACTCCCGCCGCTGTAACCACAACCTGGGGGAATGGTGTAACGGCAACATTTCAGTCTCCAAAACTGACGTTCTAGGTTCAAATCCTAGTTCCCTCGCCTTGCAACATTTCCGTTGCAATCTTACATTTGCAATCCTGCATTTAAACAGTCAATTTTGAAGGTACATTTTTAATTTTTAATTTTGCATTTTTAATTTCTTAGTGCCGTAGGCAAATTGGATTAAGCCACCTGCCTTTCAAGCAAGTGATTGCGGGTTCGAGTCCCGTCGGCACTGTCGATGCGAGCGATCGTATCAAACCTGGGTCGGCTCGCCTATGAGGGTGGGCAGCGG
>NZ_JADEXN010000337.1 GCF_015207075.1 Zarconia navalis LEGE 11467 | reverse complement strand
GATTAGAGATGAATGGCGATCGTTATTCAGACTTTGCCAAATCGTCGATTTAATTGTTTGCGAGTCATGAAATTTGTCAAGATAAAAAGAGGATTTTCTCTTGATGAAACAATTACGTTTGGTTTTCGATCGCAAGTCGCAGATCGTAAAATACGCGAAAACCCCAACCGGGCGATCGCTGTTGTGCAAAAGCATTCTTGATGTTGGGGTATCGAATTTTCAAGCGGCAATTGGGCCGCAAACGGGTGGGAAAGAGGGCGATCGCTCTTCATCCCCACATCGATCGCGAATGCCAGCTATACTGCAGCGAAGTACTCCTTAGATTTGACCGGGTCGGGATTCATGGTCTTGTCTCCAGGCTGCCAGCCCGCCGGACAGACTTCGTCGGGGTGTTCCTGCACGTACTGAATCGCTTGCAGGGTGCGCAGGGTTTCGTCAACGTTGCGACCGAAGGCAAGGTTGTTGATGGTGGCGTGTTGGAGTACACCATCTTTGTCGATGATAAATAAGCCCCGCAGAGCAACCCCAGCTTCGGGTTCGAGAACGTTATATGCCGTACCGATTTCTTTTTTGATATCGGAGACGAGGGGATAGTTGAGATCGCCCACGCCACCAGATTTACGCTCGGTTTGAATCCAAGCTAGATGAGAAAACTCGCTATCAACTGAAACCCCGAGGATTTCGGTATTGAGTTCGCTGAATTCTTCATAGCGATCGCTGTAGGCGGTAATCTCCGTCGGGCAGACAAAGGTAAAGTCTAAGGGATAAAAGAACAAGACCACGTACTGGCCTCGATAGTCGGATAGCTCAATTGTTTCAAATTCTTGGTCGACGACTGCTGTGGCCGTGAAGTTTGGGGCAGGCTGACCTACCCGGAGACATCCTTCGGGTGTCTGGGTCATAACTTTACTCTCCTTGAGGGACTATATCGGCTCGTGCGACGGGGGAAAGCCCAGGGCCCAAAACCCAATCGCAAACTTTTTGAATTCTATTACAAACTGTAACAATTTGGCTCGGACTCATAACGATTTTGAAATCGGCGATCGACCTGGCTCGAGTCAGAAGAAAATCGGTTTTACATTCAAAAAAGTTCGGTCGAAAACAGAAAAACAGCCGGGACTTATTCGACCTGTTCTAAATATCGTTCGAGATCCTCAATAGTCCGCGTGAGTTCCGCTTCGGTCGTCAGGCGAATGCGATCGTCCCGCAAAACGATCAGAACCTTGGCCGCAAAAGGACTCGGCCAAATATTAGGATTACAAAAAACTTCCAAGAACACCTCCCCCGTATACTGATATTCCATCGGTTTTTGAGGACTGGTTTTTCCCGCACGACCTACAGCCGCCTTCTGGGTGGCCGCTTTCAATCGCTCCATCAGTTCGGCAATGTGCGATCGTAGTTCCCGCGCTCCTTCAGGAGTAAAGCGAAATGAGACCGAACCCTCTACCAAGTTAAGCTTAAGCTGAGAGACAGACATTAGCTGAATTTATCCAAAATATTCTGCTATATCATGTTACCTAGGATCGAGCTGTTCGCTGTAAGGCGACCAGTCGTGTTATTGATGGAAGTAAGGCGTTTATGAAGTAAGGAGCAAAAACCTATCCTCATGCGACCCGTTCTCGTACGGCTGTCTTGAGATTTTATCGGCTTCTGACAACTAGCGCCCGTATTTTTTTAGCTATTCTTTGTTAACCCCGTTTTCATCCTTAAAGTCCCGATCATGTCCACTGCCAAAATTCTTGTCGTTGACGACGACATTGCAGTTCGGAATCTAATCCATCGCTACTTGAATAAGCAAGATTACGCTGTTGAGTCTGCTGAAGACGGTAAAACAGCGCTGACCTTATTCGAGCAGCTCAATCCCGACTTGGTGATTTTAGATGTCAATTTACCGGACACTACAGGCTATAGCCTCTGTCAAGAAATGCAGGAGCGTACCGGTGTCTTTGTCTTGATGCTGACTAGCCGAAGTGACGAAGAAGATGTCGTCCAAGGGTTCCAAAAGGGCGCGGATGACTATCTCACCAAACCCTTCAGCCTAGTGGAACTTGGGGCGAGAGTCGCCGCTGTTCTCAAGAGACAGCGCATTGTGACTCCAGCAGCAGCAAAGTGTATTACAGTCGGTTCGCTGACTATCGACCCCGGCAGTCGCGAAGTCAGTTTAAATGACTCTCCGGTGAATTTGACAGCTCTCGAATTCGATTTACTTCATTTTTTGGCCAGCCACCCCAATCGAGTTTGGCGACGATCGGAACTTCTGCAAGAAGTCTGGGACTACGATTACGTGGGAGAACCTCGCGTGGTAGACGTTCACATCGGTCAAATCCGCCGCAAGATCGAAGCTAATAGCGAGGAACCCTCAAAAATTCAAACGGTACGGGGTGTCGGATATAAGTTTGAGGATACTTAATTTGGCATAACTCAGGAGAGACTTATTTCGAACGCGGTTTTGCCCTCGTGGAAACACTGCTCGATCGCGTTAGTATTGTTTGACTGTTGAGTGTCAAATGTGACTGCGATGCGATCGGGTTGTTTTGGAGGTGGTTTGTTCGATGAAGCCCAGGAAATTCATATAAATTAAAAAAACGATATTTTGCGATCGCCTAAAAGTACGACGAGATCTTTCTAATGGTCTCCGATAGGTTGCGGTTTGTGATATCGCCAGTATCAATTGTGTCGGCTGACTTCCAATGGCGATCGTTAATGTTTATGTTTATATCGTGTCAAAAAATAGCGTTCGATAAAGAGAGGATCGATCCGCATGAACGTACTGATAGATGTTGCAGGTGTTAAAGAAGGATTTCAATTTCCCCTCGCATTTACCTTAGTGTATATTGTTGGATTTATTGCAGCTATCTCGATCGGTTTAGTTGCTTGGTATAACTCCAAGCGACCCCCCGGTTGGGAAGATGCCAAGCGTCCCAATTTTATTCCCAAAATTGGTAATGAAGATTCCGATTCTGACCCTCAAGAATAAATCGAGCTGGGAATCATGCGATCGCCAATTCTATGACTCACATAAAAGCGATCGCATTTCCAATTAATATTCAATTAAAAATCATATAATCCTTCCACCATAGGTCGAAGCCCCGATCGACTAAAAAAACTTGAAACAGTGACGATCTCAGTTGTTGGGTTGCACGAGATCGACTGAACCTAACCGACACATTTTTGTCAGTCAAAACAGTCTCATTACTTTATCTTCAATCCTACTCGCGACCGAAATAATTTCTCGTTCCCTTCGCATCGATACTTTTTCCTAACCGTTTGAGGGCATGGACATAAGCGGCCGAGCGCATAGAAATCGATCGCTCCTGGGCCATTTTCCAAATCTTTTCGGTTTCTTCAATCATTTTTTCTTGCAAGCGTCGATCGACTTCCTCGGCCGTCCAATACCAACCACTACGATTTTGTACCCATTCAAAATAACTAACGGTCACGCCACCAGCATTCACTAAAATATCGGGAAAGACCCGAATTCCTTTTTTTTCTAATATTCGATCGGCACTCGACGTTATCGGCCCATTGGCAACCTCAAAAATAAACTGAGCCATAATGTCATTAACATTCGCTTCAGTAATCTGATTTTCGAGGGCGGCAGGAATCAAAATATCCACATCTAATGCTAAGAGTTCGGCATTCGTCAAGCGATTGCGTTCGACGATCGAACAAACAGATCCTTGGCAGTAAACCGCTTGCATTTCTTTATTCGACTCGCGGTAGCGGCGGATGCTGGGAATATCCAATCCGGTTCGATCGTAAACGGCTCCTTGGGAATCGCTGATGGCAACCACTTTGTACCCGGCATGAAACAGTAATTCGGCCAAAACCGAACCGGCATTGCCAAATCCTTGAATGGCAACGGTGGTATCTTGAGGACGGCGATCGAACTTCGGTATCATCGTATTAATCACCGCAAAAGCCCCTGTTGCCGTGGCCGTATTGCGTCCCAAACTGCCCCCGAGTTCGATGGGTTTTCCCGTCACCACTGCCGGAGTGTATTGGCGGCGAATGGTGCTGTAGCGATCCATCATCCACCCCATAATCATCGGGTTCGTATAGACATCCGGTGCGGGAATATCGACATCGGGGCCGATAAAGTCTGCGATCGCATCGATGTATCCCCGGCTGAGGCGTTCGAGTTCGAGGCGGGATAGTTCTTTGGGGTTGAGGGTGATTCCCCCTTTCGCACCGCCGAAAGGGATCCCCAGGGCCGCACACTTGAACGTCATCCAAAACGCTAGGGATTTCACTTCATCGAGAGAAACGTTGGGATGGTAGCGAATGCCGCCTTTCGTGGGACCTCGGGTATCGTCGTGACGCACCCGAAAGCCTTGGAAAATCCGTAGGGAACCGTCATCCATTCGCACGGGAACGGACACTCTCAAACTTGCTTTGGGGAATTTGAGGCGTTCGATCGCATCCTCAGAAATCGATACGTATTTCAAGGCAAGATCGAGTCTTTGGATGGCATCGGCGAATAGAGAGTCTGACATGACGGATACTAGAAGAGAAGTGCAAAAAATAGAAATAAAATCAGATCGGGTAATTTCTCCATTTTTTAATTGAGATGAGGAAAAGACCGAAAATCGAAAATGAGATCGAGATATCTGGAATTGAGATTTAAGCTCGGTTAATTCCTGTTTTCTAACTTAATTCTCCCATTTCTTTATCAGGTTTTTCTCATAATTTTTTGTTACATTGATCTTGGGTGCCCAGTCGAGATTCTACTGAGACTGAATTGGTGAAATTCGAGCGAGATCGTCTTCCGAACCGATCGGGTCGGATAGCCGAAACTGTCAGAGTATCCACCAAAATATTGATAATCCCCCAACATATCGATTCATGCCATTTCGCAACCGTTGGCGACACATCTTCATGCAAGTTCCTCGACAGCTCGATCCGCGATCGCTACGGGTGGGTCTGACGGTGGGTATTGCCACCGTTTCTGCAGTGGGGATGGGTGGAGTGGCCCTGTGGATGAGCTGGAAAATGCAAAATTTGCTCGTGGTAACCCACAAACAAAACGTGGGCTATATCGTCAGTCGTTTCCCTCAAGATGTCGAACGCTATAGCGCCGGGAAATCAGCAAGTGTGGGGTTACAACCGGCGATCGATAGTTTGAGCGTGGAAAACGTTCTGATGTGGATTGAAGACTCCCAGGGTCAGATTTTGGCACAGTCGATGGCACTCAAAGGTCGCAGCGACGATACCAGCGAGCAGTTGATGGATTTGCCGGCCAACCAACTGATTCCCGAGGTGTATCACATTAACGATCGCTACTATCTGCTATGCAGTATGCCGCTAGATGTGAAGGGGATGAGTGTGGGACAACTGTACGTCGCTCAGGATATCACGAACGACCAATTGATGTTCGTGGGGACGATTCGCAGTTTGAGTGCGGCGAGTTTGTTGGCCATCGTCTCGATGACGGTGGCGATCGCCCTGTACGTGCAAAAATCCCTTCAACCCCTGCGCCAGCTTTCTCAACTCGCCGAGACGATTTCCGCTGAAGATCTCGGTCGTACCCAGCTACCCCTCGATCGCGCCCCCACGGAAGTCCGGGAATTGGCACAAACCTGCAATACGATGCTCGATCGCCTATCGGCATCCTGGGAACAGCAGCGACAGTTTGTTGGCAACGTTTCCCACGAACTGCGAACGCCCTTGACACTGGTTTCGGGTTATCTTCAGAGTACTCTGCGTCGAGGCAGCAATCTGACGGAAATGCAGCGGGATGCTTTGGGGATTGCCGCTGCCGAAGCCGATCGCACCATCCGCCTAATGGAACAGTTACTCGAATTAGCCCGCGCCGATAACGGATATTTGCATTTTAATCTCGAACCGGTGTCCCTTAACGATTCGATCGTCGAGGTGGTGGGAATGGCCCGGCAGCAAAGTCATCGCTCGATTGTTTTGCAAGATCCGACCGAAGATATTGTCGTCAAAGCCGATCGCGATCGACTCAAGCAAGTCATCATTAATCTGATCGATAATGCGGTCAAATATTCCGATGCAGAACAACCCGTGACGGTGAGTCTGAATGGAAAAGATG
>NZ_JADEXN010000015.1 GCF_015207075.1 Zarconia navalis LEGE 11467 | reverse complement strand
CGTTTCAGGTTCTCGCACTTCAAACTCCGAACCGAAGGTTGTTTTGAAAATGAGATCGACATCCCCTTCCTCACGACAAGCGAGCCAACATACCACCCAGCCACCAGAGCGAGCGGGTACGATCTCGCCGAGATCTTCCTCAATAAAAGATTGAGTTAGAGGTTCGGACGTGGCGGGTTTATCGAGGTGATAGATCGGTAGAGAGCCGCGATAGTAGCGAGGTAGGGATAGGTCGGCAAACTTGGAGATCGAGTGGAAAATCACGATCTCTCCGGCTTGTTCGTTCTCGGCGATGGTGCGAGCCACACCTTGCCAGTCATCGCGATAGAGATGGGTATAGTAGTCGAACAATCCACCTCCCACGGCGATGGCGTAGAACACCCCGATGGCGATCGCGGCGACTTTGCGCCAGTGCCAGACGACCGTTAATCCCGCCGCAATTAAAATCAAAATGTAAGGTCCGGCGAACATCAGGTAGCGAGGGAACCAAAGGGGTTTTTTGAGATAAGAAATTGCGAGCATTGCCGCAGCCGGTAAAATTCCCCAGACGGCAATATCGAGCAAGCGGCTCGATCGCGAGTCCGTCCGTACGGCCACCAGCGCCAGACACAACAAACCCGCCAAAACCATAAGAAACGCGCCGTAGAAAAATAGGGGAAATGCGTTGGGTTGAAGGACGCGACTCAACAAACTGGCATCTCCCAATTCACTGTTATTGAGGACAATTTGGTTGGATTGGAGCAAAAATCGCAGGGGCCAGTATACTACGTACTGCAAGAGCATCCCAGCGATCTGAAGAATGCCGGGTTTGGCATAATCGCTCACCTGAGTTTCCATAAACTGTTGGGATGCACCCCCAAAGCTGAGAATGCAAAAAACCGGTAGAAAAGACAGACCGATGGTGACCAGTCCCGTCCCAAAGGAAAACAACCAATGTTTTTTCTGGCGAAATCGCCAAGCCCCCAACAGCATATCGGGGAAGAGGATGAGCACGTTATTGGCATTGCTTAATAGCAAGGCAATACGCGCGACGATCCAAACGCTTAGGGATGCGTGGTTCGGATGCTCGAACGTGCGGCTCAACGCCAAGGTTCCCAACAGGCTGAGGAAGGGAATCAGGGTGTACATCCGCACTTCTTGCGAGTGGTGGATAAAGACTGGTGAGAGTGCCAAGATCGCAGCAGACACCAGTCCGGTTAACTCTCCGACAGCTTGACGTGCGAGTTCGTAGGTGAGGAAAACGCAGCCTACGCCAAAGAGAACCGAAAGACCGCGCAACCAAGCATCGCTCTGACCGAGCAGCATCCAGACGCGCAGGAAAATATAGTACAAGGGGCGCACGGCTGGGGGATTATCGGCACCCAGAATGCTGAGCATTTCGTCAATCCAGAGACTTTCAGTCCCCAGTTGATACAAACGCAAGATTGTGGCTACCCCTAAAATCACAACGATGGGTAACGATCTCGAGCGATCGAATACACCCGTTTCTTCGACAATGTCCCGGACATTAAATTTCATCAACATTGGCAATAAGCCTTTGACGGATTAAGTATTGGATATTGGGTTGAATATTTAAATCTGACTGTGTTGAAAACGAATAAGAAGCTAGTGAAGAAGAAGCTAGTATTGCATCAAGCCAACATTTTTCAGTCATCTAATTCTGAAAATGTTGGGCTTCGATGGGCGATCGACGATCTACATTTCGAGCATTTGAACATCTGAAGACATCTATAACCTAATTCAGATAGAGCTAAGCTTGGATTATGGGTATTCTCCAGATATCTATTCAAATACGAAAGATATCGCGATATCTTTCGCGACTTAACAATCGAGCGAGCGTCGGTCTTAGATATAAATCCAGCATAGTTCGTGCAACTTTGGTGGCGAACCTGATATCATGCCACGAAAACTCGCACAAGTCATGGGAGCTTAAGTTGGCGATGCGTTCTTGTTCTTTATAGACCCTGAAACTTGAGTCACGTTCATCGATTACCACTTCGGTCATTTCGATGAATGGACTCATTTTGATTCTCTGGCGATCTCAGACGATTTCGCAGCGAGAGAAGAGATTAGATTGGTAATCGAGACGATACCAGCAGAAGCTTGTTTCAGATATTAGCACTTGTTACAATTTCTTGGCATTACCGCAATGACCAAGCCGAGTTCGTGGTAGTTTAAGGCTGCCACAGCGCTATAAAAAGATCCAATTTCATGAACGCAGCAGACGAGAAGACCATTGTCAAAAACTATTTCAACGCCACGGGGTTCGATCGCTGGCGGCGCATCTACGGCGATGGCGATGTTAACAAAGTCCAACTCGATATCCGTAAGGGACACCAACAGACCATCGAAACGGTCATCGATTGGCTAAAAGCCGACGGCAATCTCGCCGGATTGTCAATTTGCGATGCGGGTTGCGGCGTCGGGAGTTTGAGCATTCCGCTGGCTCAGATGGGGGCAACGGTTTACGGCAGCGATATTTCCGAGAAGATGGTGGGAGAGGCCTATCGACGCGCGCAAGAGGTCTTGGGGGCTAATGGGAGTGCTTCTTTTACCGCCCAGGATCTGGAGTCTCTAGGCGGTCGCTACCATACTGTGACTTGCCTGGATGTGCTGATTCACTATCCCGAGGATAAGATGCCGGAAATGATTTCTCATCTGGCATCTTTGGCCGAATCGCGCTTGATTCTGAGTTTTGCCCCGAAAACCCTAGCGCTGACGGTTCTCAAGAAAATTGGCGACTTTTTCCCCGGCCCGAGTAAGGCTACTCGGGCTTACCAACATCGGGAAGCAGATGTCATCGCTATTTTAGAAAAAAATGGGTTCTCGATCGCTCGCGATGGCATGACGAGTACGAGTTTTTACTACTCTCGCTTGCTCGAAGCCGTTCGGTAAAAATTAATTTTCGCTCTCGAGAGAGCAGACATTGCCAGTTTTTAGATTAATAAATATGAAAAACTGGCAATGTCTGAGTCAGTTCGCCGCGACTTATCGATATCGGTGAATAAAATGGAATTAGCTTACCCATCACCCGGCGAAATCGGGCTTCTCAAATGGGGTTGCTTCCAAATTCAACCTAATATCTAAAAATCGATAGTTTCATGACTGGAACACTCAAGTTATTCAAAAAAGTAGCGGCAACATTTCTCCTCATTTTCGGAGTTCCGCTCTCCGTTTGGGCGATTGCAGAAATTGTCAATCCCAATTCAACATCAGAAGATCGGGAAGATGCGATCGCGGCATTAGCCATTTTGACGTTGCCACCAACAGCGTTGGGAAGCTGGTTAGTTTGGGGATTGCACAAAGAACATCAACAGAAATTGAACGCTCAATTCAAGGCAGAAGGAGATCTCCTCCAATCGGTTTTCTTTCGGATACTTGAAGATAATGGCGGTCAAATGACTATCTTACGCTTGGCAAAAGAAGCTCAAATCTCCGGTGAGGAGGCGCGAGTATATCTCGATCGCAAAGCCGTAGAATTCAATGCCACATTTGAAGTGGGAGAACAAGGGGAGATTACCTACCAATTTCACTTGTAAACTGAGGGAATGAATCTTTTAGGATCGTCTTAGAGTATTTACGCGCCTACGATGACTTCTATCACCCATTTTAAAACCGCTCGCAAAGCGGCTGCCGGACTTCTCCTCGCCATCGGATTCCCGATCGTTTTGCTGTCTGGCACTCACCTGGCCGATCCCAGTGCCGGGGTTCGAGAACTATCGCTGGTCATTTTAACCTTTGTCGGATTACCCCCGACGACAACGGCAGGGTGGCTACTGTGGGGACTGTGGGAGCAAAGCCGCGTCGAACGAGTTGCACAAGCACAAGCCAGAGTCGATCGTCTTGCTGCGACATTTTTCCAACTGCTGAAGGAAAATAATGGTGCCGTTACTCCTTTACAATTTGCGATGAAAGCGCAACTTCCGGGTTCGGAAGCCAAAGAATATTTGGAGTTTCGCGCCCAAGAATTCGATGCAGAATTTGAGGTAAACGATCGAGGAAAAATCCTTTATCTATTCGATATTCCCAAACAGCTATCAGATTGGGAAGATTAAACTCAACATCATTTTTAATAACGATAAATATGACTAAAATTTTTATTGCGATCGCGGCGATTCTCGGCGCACTTTCAGTTGGATGTGGTGCGTTTGCCTCCCATGCCCTGAAAGAACAAATTAGCGCTCGATCGTTGGAGATTTTTGAAACGGGTGCTAAATATCAAATGTACCATGCTCTGGCACTTTTACTCGTGGCATTATTGTTAACTCGTTTAGAATTTATTCCCACAACTCTGGTTGCTTCGGGAATTTCTTTTATTGTCGGAGTTGTTTTGTTTTCGGGGAGTTTATACGCCCTGAGTTTAACAGGAGTTAAATGGCTTGGAGCGATTACACCGCTGGGTGGTGTAGCATTTTTGGTGGGGTGGGGATGTTTGGCGATTTCGGCGTGGAATTTTAATTGAATCGTCAGCATTCAGCTATCCGAGTCGACGATCGGCTTTAGATATTTGAGTTCTATTCGTTCGGACAAAGACAAATTAAAAAAATAAAAAAGACGCGCGATCGCGCATCTCCAATTTTCCCAGCTTCTATACACCGATTCCTAATATTTTCCCATCGCGCTATATCCGGTGGGTGTAAAATACACGCAGCATCTCGAAGATATTCCGAATCTCGGTAAAATATGGCTCAACAACTGCGAATTTACGTTCCTCCTCACCCGCTGGTGAAAAATTGGCTGGCACTGGCCCGCGATGCTGCCACGCCTTCAGTACTCTTTCGCGCGGCGATGAAGGAACTCGGACGCTGGCTGACCTACGAGGCAATTCGCGAGTGGCTACCGACGGGAGAGGTGATGGTACAAACCCCCCTCGGGCCGAGTCCGGCAACGATGATAAACCATCAAGTTCCGATCGCCGTGGTTCCGATTTTGCGAGCGGGATTGGCCACCCTCGACGGGATGCTTGAGGTATTGCCATCGGCGAGTATTTACCATTTAGGGATGGTTCGCAACGAAGAAACCCTCGAAGCGAGTTGCTACCTGAACAAACTCCCAGAAAAATTTGAGCCGCAGACCCATATCCTGATTAGCGAACCGATGCTGGCGACGGGGGGGACGATAATGGCGGTGATGAAAGAATTAGTCGATCGCGGTGCCGATCCGAGTTTGGTGCGGATTATCTCGGTTATTGCCGCACCTCCGGCATTGCAAAAGCTGGGTTCGGCTTACGAAGGGTTGGCAATTTACGCAGCCGGAATTGACGAACACCTCGACGATCGCGGATTTATCGTTCCGGGGTTGGGAGATGCGGGCGATCGCACGTTTGGCACGGAGTAGGGGCAGTTGGATTGTAGGATGTATTAGATCGCGATCGCCCCGGCATTTCCCCCATTTAAAAATCCGTCGTCGCGCATCACACGGCGATCGGGTTTCGAGGACTTCTTTGTCCGAATTTCTCCTGAAATGAGTTGTTAAACTCGAAGAAACTTATTGCTCAATTTACCCCAAACGGTATCGATTATGCCTCTGGATGCCTGGAATCGCGATCGCCTCGTTGCCCTGGAACGACAAATTCAAACGGTCTCGATGCTCGTTGGGACGGCAATACTTTAACTCTAGTTCCTAAACTCTAGTTCCTAGCGCGCGGCGCGATATCAATTCTTGAATCCTCAACTCCCAAACAGATCGACCTCACCCACTCGGATTGCCGTCACGTTTGTGAGTTTGGCGATCGCGACAATGGCGTTGGTGCTGCTGGTCTTTCTCGTTTACACCGTTGCCACCACTTCGATCCCTTTTGACAACGACGAAGCCAACCACGCCGTTGATGGATGGCAGGTATACCGGGCGATCGTCCATCTCAATCTCCCAGACTTGTATCGGGCGATCGTCTCTCGATCTTTCTATCCCCCCATCCACTCGGTTTTTGTGGCGATGTCCTATGGGTTGGGAGAACCGGGAATTGCTACCAGCCGAATGCCGACGGTTTTCATCGGTGCGATCGCCGTCTTGGGAATGGCTGGGTTGGTCTTTGGGATATCTTACTCAGAATCAAAAACCGATCGCTGGCTTCCCATCGCGGGTGCGACGTTCAGTGTCACCCTTGCCATTTGTAGCCTCACCTTCATTCTCAACTCCGTTATCTGTATGTTGGAAATGACCGGGGCGATGCTGGGTATTTTACTCATCGCCATCGCCCATGGTGTCGATCGATGCCATCGCTGGCGTTCTGGATGGGTAGCCGCTAGCGCGATCGCGGTGATGGCAATTTTCCTCACGAAATATTCATTCGGGTTGTTTTTCGGGTGCGGACTGATAGCGGCATTACTCGGGGAAGCCTTTCCACAAGCGATCGTGCGGAAACCGGCTTCCCTATTCCACGGGCAAACCCGGCGCGATCTGACGATCGTCCTAATTATCTACGCCACGATTTTAGGACTGTGGTTGTCGATCGCCCATCGACCGACGATATGGCGATTTTTCACCGGTCATCCCAGCTACGCCTCCTTTTGGTCGATGGAAAACCTGCTGTTCTACCCGAAAGTCTGGCTGAGTGATTATTCGAGTCATGCGATCGTCGGATTCTTTGCCCTAATTCTCGCGATCGTCGGTGCAGTTGGCTACTGGCATTACCTTTGCGTCCGAGTGGCCGCTTGGTCGGCATTGGCAGCGACGGGGATTCTGACAATTTCCACCACCAATTCCCTCCGACACCTGTTTGTCGTCGTACCGGGAATGTGGATGCTGGCAGGACTCGGACTGGTGGAAGTACTGCGGTTGTTGCGCCATAGCAGGGGCGATCGAGTGGTGGTTCGGGCGATCGTCCTGCTTTGGACGTTGCTCGTCATCAGTGCCATCAAACCATCATTACGACTGCACGACGAACTCATCGCCACCTTTGAAGGATTACCTATCTATACCCAAATGCAGGACTTTGCTCTGCAAAATGTCGATCTCCATCGCCCAGGATTGCTCGTCGGTTTTACCAGCGACCAATATCGCTTGCTGGCCATGCGTTGGCGGGCTGCTGTTCTGTCCGACCAAAGCTTAGAGGATCTCGATCTCGATTATTTTCCGTTCGATACGCGAGAACGATCGCTCCACCGCACCCATCGCAAACCGCAAATGGCTTCGATCGATCCGAACTTTCCCCGCGAACCGCTGCAAGCCGTCCTCGATCGCAAATACTACGCTTGGGCGATCGAAACTCGTGAGGGAAACGAACCCATCGATGTTTCCCTGAGGGCACTTCAAGGCTATCCCCACCGCACTGAAGTCTTTGAGGATTGGCAAATTATTATCTATCAACTTCTTATGGAGGACCGCCCGTAGGAACCGACTCGCCGACCCATTTATCGATCGGATAGTTTGGCCAGACTGACTAAAGTATTGGTACGGGTGAAGGGATTCCAAGTTTCGAGGTCTTGTCTTGGGTGCGACCGCAATATCGAGAGGGTTGTATCGCCCAACCCGCGAGCTAAGGTAAAATCAGCTCCGGCAATACTTTGTAAGTGTTCGAGATTTGCCCCCGTTAGATCCGTTGCCCGCAAATCGGCAAACTGCAACTCTGCGCCGTTGAGTCGGGTATCGCGCAGATTTGCCCCGGTCAGAAATGCATATTGCAGGTTGGCACCACTCAATGCCGCACCTTCTAAATTGGCTCGGGTGAGATCCGCACCGCTGAGGTACGCACCGCGAAGATTCGCCTCCCGTAAGTCTGCATCTCGCAGATAGGCGGTATTCAAGTACGCACCGCTCAAATTCGCACCGGGCCCCACTGCGCCGGATTTTTTGTAGGCATATCCATCGGGCCAAACCGTATGGCGATCGTAGCGCGCCACTTGCAATTTCGCACCGTCCAGGTTGGCGTGGGTGAGATTGCAGCCGTATAAAACCGATCGATTTAAATAGGCACCTTGTAAGGAAGTCCCATCGAGCTGGGCATTACTCAAAATTGTATTGCGTAAATCCGCACCGCTAAGGTTCGCACCGCTAAGGCACGCACCGCTTAGATTAGCTCCGGCGAGGGAAATTCCCGATAAATCTAACTGATTCCAATTGATACCTTGTAAGTCAAACTCAACGGCTCGGATACCACGTTCGATCGCTTGTAAAATATCTTTGGCGGTAGAGGGTTGAGACACTGAAGGGCGATCGCTACTAACCATTGAAGTTGATGTCAATATGCTTGTATATTCAATAGAATAGAATGGACTCACTTCAATTTATCCTATGGGTTGGGTTGGGTTCAATTTCCTTTTTGTTTATGATTCTTAATCAAAAAATGAGGTACATCGGTCGATGCATCTAGTTCCCCCAATGACCATGCTCGATTTCTTTAGAAAAAGTGAAGGAATTTGGTTTTCCGAGCGTACCGTTCATCACTTTGATGCCGTGGCCGATGAGTCGGGAGATTCTAACTTGATGATTCGCGTTTTAGAATCGGGCGATCCGAGAATTCAGGAAGTCTGCGAAACGCAAAAAGTCAAGGTCTCGGACGTGGCGGGGGCTGCTAGTTTTTCCTGGTTGGCGAACCTCGACGACCTCGAACCCAACCCAAATTATGCTGCAATCCTGGTGGATGTTCCCGATCCCGACAATCCATCCCGTGGAAAGTTTTTGCGCAATCGAGGTTATGTCGAAGGGATTCCGGTGGTTTGTCGCTACCATTTTGCCCCGGATGGGGTACTGACCATCGAAACGGAATACGAACGCAATCAAGGTCAGGAACGTTGTTGGTTTGTTACCGATGATTTTCGCGTCCGGGTGAGTACGGTGAGGATGATGAATGGGGTTAATCTGATGACCTATTGTTCGGAACGCCGCTGCATGATGACGGAAACATTAGAAGAGATGGCGCAAAACCATATCGATCGACCTAGACAGGAAGTTAAAAAATTCACAATTTAATCGATGTTATTTCTGATTAAAAATAGAATTTAGCTTGAGTTTTCCTAATTAAACTTTCAAACTAAATATATAATTTTAGGGTATAATAAATAAGGATGTAAGTAAATAAAAAAAGTCTGTAGCTATTAAATCATCAAATACTGCAATCGGATAAAAAAACGGTATGTACCGAGGTTTCCAAATCCGTATCGACTTGTCCCGATCGCATCTTGAATTGTCTTCAACTCCTCAGTCTCGATCGTAAATATCTTTGATTCAGAAAAAATGTACGACGAAGATAAACGAAAACTTCTCAGCGCATTGTGCCACGGCTCGATCTTCATTAGTGCCGCCGTACTTGCCATCGGTATCCCCATCGGGATTTTATTTATTTCCGACGATCCGGTTGTGAAAGACAATGCTAAAGAGTCATTAAATTTCCATATTAATCTTTGGATTTACGGCGTTATTTTTGGAATTCTCTGTCTCGTTGGAATTGGGTTTATTCTGCTCGGAATTCTATTCCTCGTTAGTTGGATTATGCCCATAATCGCCATCGTTCGGGTCTTGGCAAATCCAGCCACAACCTATCGCTATCCATTCATTTTTCGCTTAGTTTAAAGAGAATGCCGATCGCCCGAATCAGGTTTTCATCAAGTGTTCGCGGGATATTCGAGCCAGACAATTGGATTCGATCGGAATCGGCTATTCGTCGATGGGTGAGTTGGCTGTGCTGTTGCCTCCTCCTAGTGGGTTGTAGCAGTTCTCCCTCCGTTCCCATCGATGGCGATCGCATTCGCATTGGCACCACCGCCGAAGTCAAAACCCTCGATCCGGCTGATGCCTACGAACTTTCTTCGACGATCGCGATCTACAATTTGGGCGATCGTCTCTATCGTTACCAAGCCGGAACCACCCAAATTGAGCCTCAACTGGCCACGGCCTTACCCCAAATTAGTGCCGATGGGTTAACTTATACCATTCCCCTGCGCCAAGATGTGACCTTTCAAGATGGCACGCCCTTCGATGCCGAGGCGATGGCTTTTTCCCTGCGACGGTTCATCGAAAATAAAGGTCGTCCTTCCTTCCTACTATCGAGTCTCGTTGAGTCTGTTGCCGCCACCGGACAATATGAGTTAACCATCCAACTCCAACAACCCTTTGCCCCTTTTACCGCCTTACTCACCTTTCCCGGACTGTGCGCCGTATCACCCCAAGCTTACAAAATAGGCGAAGGGAAATTTAAGCCCAAAACCTTCGTCGGTACGGGCCCGTACCAAATTGCCGAATACGGAACGGATTTGATTCGCCTCCAACCCTTCGATGGTTACTGGGGAACGCCTCCAGCCAACTCCGGGATCGATTTGCAGCGATTTTCTAGCAAAGCTAATCTGTACAACGCCTTCCGCACCCAAGCCGTGGATGTGGCGTACCAATCCCTCGATACCGACCAAATCCACAGCCTCGAAGAACTGGCATCGGAGGAAGGATTGCAGGTTTTTCAAACCGAGAGTCCGGTGATTACCTACCTGGTGGTGAACGTACGACAACCCCCCCTCGATCGCCTTGAAGTTCGACAGGCAATCGCCACGGCAATCGATCGTCAGCTTCTCGACGAACGGGTCTTTTATGGAGAAGCCGAACCCCTCTACAGTTTGCTTCCCACCACCTTTGAGACTTACAAACCCGCATTCCAAACCCGCTACGGCGATGGCAATTCAGACAAAGCTAAAGAACTACTGCGTCAAGCTGGATATTCTCCCGAGAATCCGTTGACGGTAGAAATTTGGTACTCCTCGGACTCCGCCTCGGGACGCTTGGGGGTGACGGTACTCAAAGCGGCGATCGATCGAGATTTGGATGGAATCATGACGATCGAACCCCGTGCGGTGGAAGCCACAACCGCCTACGGGTTTCTCGATCGTGGCGTGTATCCGATGTTTATGTTGAGTTGGTACGCCGACTTTTTCGATGCAGATAACTACATCAAGCCGTTTATCGACTGCGAAGAGGGAACCCCAGAAGCCGGATGTACCGCCGGAGAAAGCCAGTATCACGGCTCATTTTATTACAACGATCGCGCCAACGAACTGATCGAACAGCAGCGAGTTACCCGTAACCCCCAAGAAAGAGCGGAAATTTTCGCCGAACTTCAAGACATTGTTGCCGAAGATGTGCCATTTATTCCCCTATGGCAGGCAAAAGAATATGCCTTCGCGCAATCGGATATTTCCGGGATCGAGTTGAGTGCGACGCAGCAAATTTTGCCATTTTGGCCGATCGAGCGGAAGTAATATCGGCTTGAGTCAGGAATTGCCATCGAGTTTACCCAACTCTTCGGTGAGAGGGAAGATATCGGGGAATCAGCCGACTCATTCAATCGGAGATCTTATTCAATCCTCGATCCTTAGATACGGGTCATTCCGATAATTATTCCTTCGCGCGATCGGCATCGGGAGGGATCGCCTCATTGGTTTCGGGTGGTTCTTCTTCCCCTACTTCTACCTCACCCGCTTCTCCTTCAACCTCCAAAATTTCAACGTCAGGTCGATCGACATCGGAAATCTCCACCTCCGAAATCTCAGACTCTGATACTTTAACTTCCGAAATTTCAACGTCAGGTCGATCGACATCGGCGACTTCAGCTTCCGAAATCTCAGATTCTGACCCTTCAACTTCCGAAATTTCGATCTCCGAAATCTCCACATCCGGTATCGAAAGCGATTCGAGATCCGATTCGAGACTCGACTCATCCGACGGAGCATTTTTTACCCGACGAATGGGCAGATTTGCCGTAAGCGACGTGACGCGCTGACTGCTGTCTAAAGAAAAAATCAATCCCTCCGAATCCAGTTCCACATAGCGCGACACCACCTCCAAAATTTCTTGCTGCATCGACTCAATGGTCGCCGGATTCAAATCCGCACGATCGTGAGCGATGACGAATTGCAAGCGGCGTTTGACTTCACTGCGGCTATCGTCTGGTGCATTCGATCGCCCGAAAAGTCGTTCTAGAAGTTGGGTCAAGGTGTACATAGGTCTTCATCGAGATCGCAAAGGGAAGGCATTGGCAAAGTGATGGCGTTGCATACAGGGAATGGGGAACGATCGAGCTTGTTACTCACGCGGCTTTGCCATTCTTCGTCACGTACACTTTTTATCGCCCGATCGCCCATTGCTATAGGTCGTTGTGTTAGATAATTTTAGAAGTCAAAATTTTCCGCAGGCGGGTAAAGAAGTTATCGGGCGGTGCAGACCAATCGATAAACGGAATCTTTTCACCTTCGAGACGACGGGTGATATTATCAAATGCCCGACCCGCCGGAGAAAGTTCTTCTGCTAGCACCAAGGGTTTTCCTCGATTGGTAGAAACGATCGCCTGTTCGTCATCGGGAACCACCCCAATCAAGGACACTGCCAGCAGTTCCCGCACGTCCTCCACAGACATCATCTCGTTGGCCGCCACCATCGCCGGTTTGAGGCGATTGACAATCAAACGAATTCGCCTCACCCCGTTGGCTTCGAGCAAACCCACCACCCGGTCGGCATCCCGGACCGCCGCAATTTCAGGAGTGGTGACAATAATCGCTTCTTTTGCCGCCGCGATCGCATTTTGGAAGCCATGTTCGATTCCCGCCGGACAGTCTACGAGAATATAGTGAAATTTTCCGGTCAAAGCGCCGATGAGTTGCTTCATTTGGTCTGGCGTGACGGCATCTTTCATCCGATTTTGAGCCGCCGGCAGCAAGGCTAAATTATTTTGACGTTTGTCTCGCACCAAAGCCTGTTCCAGGCGACATTCTCCCGCAAGCACCTCAACGGCGGTATACACGATGCGGCCTTCCAAACCGAGTAATAAATCCAGATTCCGCAGTCCGAAATCGGCATCGACCACCACCACCTTGCGACCCCGCTTTGCCAGTGCCATACCAAGATTCGCCGTGGTCGTGGTTTTGCCCACGCCTCCTTTACCCGATGCAATGACAATAACTCGACTCATGATTTGAGATGTTTGAACTTAAGTATTGTAATGATGCCGATTTCCGAGCGGAACTCGGCTATAAATTGTGTCCTGCCCGCTTCGATCCGAGGAGCATCTGAGTTTTAGAGAAATCGCTCGCTCGGGTAATACGAATTCCTTGGGGTGTCTCGTAGGCCACTTCTGGGTAATACTGGCTCGGTGGGTTGGCCGGAGCGCGAGCCACAGCTTGGGCAATCCGAAGCTGGGTCGGCTCCATTTGTAATGCCATAATCATACACCCAGAGTTGCCGGCGGCTCCCGCATGGGCCAGACCGCGCAGGCGACCCCACACGAGAATATCCCCATCGGCAATCACCGACCCACCGGGATTGACATCACCGACGATCGCGATCGTACCGGGGTGGCGAATTTCTACGCCCGATCGCACCGTCGTTTGCAAATATAGAGGTTCGGTGAGGGCTTGTGCCTGATTTTGGACTGCTTGCTGGAGAGTTTCTTGACGGGATTGCTGTTCCACGGAATAACCCGCCGTTACCGCCGCCACGGCCGTTTGCCGGCGACAGGTGGTGACGCGATCGAGCTGGAGTTGCTCCCGATTGAGAATTTCCGCAATTTCCTGGAGTTGACGTTGGTCGAGCAAGCGATCGACGGCCATCAAATGAACGGTCGTGTTAGGTTGCCAGAAGCGATCGCCCCCATTGAGACGGTGTTGAAGCTGTTGCGAAAGCTCCGTCCACGTCAGTCCCCCAGCCGAGTCTTGTTTTGCCGTTTCTGGCGGTAGCAGCAGCAGCAAGCGTTCCCCATCGCTCTTGAATCGGACTTGCAGGTGGCGATCGAGGGTTTTGACCTCGGGTGGGTCGGGGGTTTGCTCTTCTGGGGATCGTGCTTCTAGAGACGGCTCTTTGGGAGCTGTCGATTCGCTAGAAGCCGAAGAATCTGTGGTCATGCAAAATTGCGGGGCTTGTACGGATGAGATTATATCAAGTTCGAGTGTAGGGTGTGGGGAAAAGGGAGGCTCTTTCAAGTGAATGTTTTTTAGATTCGGGTGGATGCTATAAGTACTCCCCGGATCGGTATGGAGATTGGAGAATAGCGATCGCCTAATCGGGTGACGGTAAAATTCACCCGATCGGGTGAATTGCTCGATTGGGTGCGGGCTGTATTCTAAAAGTATCGACATAAGCCTGTGACTTCCCCATCTCATTCGGTGGGGTATTTTTTTGAGTAAGAATTCATCGTTCGTCACTTACCGTTGAAGTATTTGCGGTTTCATGGGTTTGACTTGGCTCGTCACGATCGCCCATTCTCAAAAACGAACCCATAATATAAGAGATAGACTCATTCGAGCGATCGCCCGGATGAGTCTATCTGAGTCAGTCAAAGTAAAATCCACCCTGTGAGATTTCAGGAATTTGCTTTGCCCTGCACTCGATTGCCCACCGAAAAAGCCATCCCACCTTCTCTTGATGTCTGAAAAAAATACACTTGCCATCTCTGGACTTGGGAGCCAACCCCACACCAACGACAGCTTGAAAATCTCCTTTGCGCCGCTTTCGTTAGAGGAGACCTATACCTTAGCCGACGATCCGGGGAATGGGGCGATCGTATTGATGAGCGGTATGGTTCGCAATAGTACCGACGGGAGAGCTGTTGCATTTTTAGAGTACCAAGCTTACGAACCCATGGTCGTACGGGTCTTCCAACAAATTGCTGTTGAGATTCGCCATCGGTGGCCCGAGGTGAGGCGGGTAGCCATCCACCATCGCACGGGACGCTTGAAAATTGGGGAAATTAGCGTGCTGGTCGCCATTGGCTGCCCCCACCGCAGCGAAGCCTTCGAAGCCTGCCGCTACGCCATCGATACCCTCAAGCACAACGCTCCGATTTGGAAAAAAGAACATTGGGGAGATGGTTCGAGTAGCTGGGTTAGCATTGGAGCCTGTGAGGAGCCAGAGGAGAGAGTTGTGAATTGAGGGTTCGCGAGCGCGAACCCTCAATGATATTAGAAATAGAAGGATGTGGAGAATTCACCGATCGCAGTTATGAATTCCCAATTTTATCGGGAATGCAGTGCATAACGACTCATCACCCCGTCTGTTGTCCGTTGACTCTCCCCTAAAAGGTTCGATGAATTTACTCGAGAAATTACAGAAGTCCGAGCGATTGAAACTTAGTTATATTGAGCAAAGCCTGCTAAGTTCGCTGAGCGTCTCTCCCTTTTAAGTCATGTCCGATCGCTCCCATAACCCAGACCGAGAAACCCACTCGCAACCCCAAGAAAAGCGAGCCAATTTGAGAGACTCGATCTATCGACGTTCGTCCGATATCCCATCTGAGATCTTTCAAGTCGATTGGCAAAAGATGTTGCTTGCAGTCGTCACCAAAATTCGGGAATCTCTGGATTTGGAGAGTATCCTCAAATCCACCGCCACGGAAGTCCGGCAGTTACTCAATGCCGATCGCGTCGGGATGTATCGCTTCGATGCCGGTTCGGATTTTAGCAGCGGTCAATTGGTGTCCGAGGATGTTGTTTCTCCTTACACGTCGGCACTCGCAAGTCCCGTTCGCGATCGCTGTTTTGGTGAAAAACAGGCCGTCCATTACCAAAAGGGTCGAATTTGGGCTTGCTCGGATATCTACACCCACGGATTGCGCGCTTGCCATCTCGAACTTCTCGATCGCTTCGAGGTGCGGGCAAACTTAGTCGTACCTCTATTGAAAGGTAAAGATCTTTGGGGCTTGCTTTGCATTCACCAATGCTCCAAACCTCGCCAGTGGCTCGATAACGAAATTGAATTTGTCAGCCAAATCGCGATTCATTTAGGCGTTGCCCTGCAACAAGCCGAATTTGTCGCTCAACTCCAACAGCAATCCGATTGTCTCGCCCAAGCTGTCACCCAAGCGGTAAAACGAGAGAAAGCGATCGCCGCGATTATCTACAAAATCCGTAGCTCTCTGGATCTGAGTACCATTTTCCGCACCACTACCGAAGAAGTCCGGCAACTGGTGAAAGCCGATCGCGTAGCCATTTATCGTTTCAATCCCGACTGGAGCGGTCAGTTTCTCGTTGAATCTGTCGGCGCGGGTTGGCAGCTCTTAGTGCCAAAACAGCACGAGTATCGAGAGATTGGCGAGAATATCTCCCAATGCAGTATCAAAAACTTTGCCCGCGCCCAAGTCACGGATACCTACTTACAGGAAACAGAAGGCGAAAACTTTCTGCGAGGTGAAGTGTTTCGGATTTGCAACGATATTTACGCGAGCGAATTTTCCGACTGCTACATCGAAGCCCTCGAAAAATACCAAGCCCGAGCCTATGCGATCGTCGCCATCTGTAAAGGCAAAAGCTTGTGGGGATTACTTGCCACTTATCAAAACTCCGGTTTTCGACAGTGGGAAGAAACAGAAATTAACTTCCTGGTTCAAATTAGCGCCCAACTCGGGGTCGCCATCCAACAAGCTCAACTCCTTGCCCAGACACAACAAGACAAAGCCCAACTACAAACAGCTCTCACGGCACAACTGGAAAAACGAGCGGAAGATTTAGCTCGCGAAGCCGAACGAGAACGGGCCTTAGCCGAGACGATCGAGAAAATTCGCAGATCCCTCGATATCGATACTATTTTCAAAACCACGACCGACGAAGTTCGACAAATCCTCAATTGCGATCGGGTGGCGGTGTATCGTTTCTTTCCCGATTGGAACGGAGAGTTTGTCTTCGAGTCTGTCACAGACGACTGGATACCACTGGTTCAAGCGAACATCAAAACCGTCTGGCGAGATACTTACCTACAGGAGACCCGAGGCGGTCGCTACCGCGATCGCGAGCACTTTTGCGTCGATGACATCTACGAGGTCGGTCACTCGGAATGTCACCTTAAAATCTTAGAAACTTTTCAAATTCGAGCCTACGCGATCGCTCCGGTTTTCGTGGGCGAAACCCTGTGGGGTCTACTGGCGGCATATCAGAATACGGGTCCCCGTCACTGGGAACAACGAGAAATCGGCTTGCTCGCTCAGGTGGGCAACCAGTTGGGTGTAGCCGTGCAACAATCTCAACTACTCGCTCAGCTCCAAGAAGCTAAAGAACGCGCCGATTCAGCCAACCGAGCCAAAAGTGACTTTCTCGCCAACGTCTCTCACGAACTGCGCACGCCGCTCAATGCCATTTTGGGTTTCACTCAACTGCTCGCTCGCGATTCGTCTTTGCATCAGGGACATCAAGCTTATCTGAGCATTATCGGTCGCAGCGGCGAACATTTACTCGCCCTACTCAACGACGTGCTAGAAATGTCTAAAATCGAGGCCGGTCGAGTTGTTCTGAATGAGGATAGTTTCAATCTTCATCGCTTCCTCAACAGTCTCGAAGAAATGCTGCAACTGAAAGCTGAGTCTAAAGGCCTACAACTTATTTTCGAGATCGACGATAAGGTTCCCGAGTCCGTGCGAGCGGATGAGAGCAAACTGCGTCAGGTGCTTATCAACCTGCTGGGAAATGGAATTAAATTTACCCAAGTGGGTCGAGTCAGCCTGCGGGTAAAAGCAACCCATCGTCCATCGCTCCCGAAAAACTCACCCGAGGATCTTCCCAGATCTGAGGTATCCATCATCCGCTTCGAGGTGGAAGACACCGGATTGGGTGTGGCCCCCGAGGAATTCGAGAATCTATTCAAGGCGTTCGTCCAAACGGAAACCGGCCGAAAATCACAGGAAGGAACGGGCTTGGGATTGCCCATCAGCCAAAAATTCGTCAGACTGATGGGTGGTAAAATTACCGTCAAGAGCGTTGTCGGTCGAGGTACGATATTTGAATTCGAGCTGCCGGTGAAGCTCGCCCAAACGGCAGAAATTCCAACCCAACAGCTTCGAGGGAAAGCGCTCGGCTTAGTTCCCGATGGGTCGCCTCCTCGCATTCTCATCGTCGATGATAAGTGGGAAAGCCGCCTAATTCTTCTCAATATGCTTTCGTCTCGTGGATTTGAGATTCGAGAAGCCGAAAATGGAAAAGAGGCCATCGAGATCTGGGAGAGCTGGCAGCCCGAGCTAATTTGGATGGATATGCGAATGCCTATTATGGATGGTTACGAGGCAACTCGGCAAATTCGATCTCGCGAAACCGATCGCCAGACCGTCATTATCGCCCTGACCGCGAACGTCCTCGACAAACAGCGCGCCCTGCTTATCGAAGCCGGGTGCAACGATTTTGTCAGCAAACCCTTTCAAGAGTCGGTTATTCTAGACAAAATCGCCGAACATCTAGAGGTGCGTTACGTCTATCAAAAGTCTGTTCCGGCTTCCGGTGCCGCTTCCGAGACCCAAACGCCTCTCGACGCGATCGCACTTCAAATGAGTCAGATGACGGCCGAGTGGGTTTCCCTACTTGAAGCGGCAGCCCTGAGCGCTCGAGAAAAACGCTTGTTCGAGCTAATCGAGCAAATTCCCCCGGACTTGGAGGAACTTGCGAGAGCTTTAACTCAAATGGTCGATTCTCTGGGTTTCGATCGCATCGTCGATTTAACTGAATCTGCGCGCCATGAATGATACTCGCTCTGCGACACCCAAGGGAGATTTGCTCGTTGTAGACGATATCCCACAAAACTTGCGTATTCTGTTCGAGATGTTGACCGAATATGGATATGAAGTGCGGCGAGTCATTAATGGAAAACAAGCCCTGGCGGCGGCTAAAGTCGATCCCCCCAATCTGATTTTGCTCGATATTAAAATGCCGAAGATGGATGGATACGAGGTCTGCCGGCGATTGAAAGCCGACGCCGCTACCACCGATATTCCGGTCATTTTTTTGAGTGCTCTCGACGATACCCTAGATAAGGTGAAAGCCTTTCAGGTGGGAGCGGTCGATTATATTACCAAACCCTTTCAACTCGAAGAAGTTCTCGCCCGGATCGAGACCCAATTGAGCGTTCGGAGAATGCAACAGCAGTTGGAAGCGCAAAATGCGGCACTGCGTTTGGCCAAGCAAGCTGCAGAAGCCGCCAATCAAGCCAAAAGCGAATTCTTGGCCACCATGAGTCATGAGATTCGCACTCCCCTCAATGCAACGCTGGGGATGACCGAATTGCTGGCGACCACTCCATTGGATGCCCAACAGCAAGACTACGTCGAAACAATTCGCAATAGCGGAGAAGCGCTATTGAGCGTGATTAACGATATTCTCGACCTCTCAAAAATTGAATCGGGTCAACTCGAACTTGAAGAACGTCCTTTCAATCTACGAACTTGCTTGGAGGAATGCCTCGATTTGCTCGCACCCAAAGCAGCGAATAAAGGAGTGGAGTTAGCTTGCTCGTTCGATCGGGGAACACCAGTTTGCATTCGCAGCGATCGCATTCGCTTGCGTCAAATTCTGATTAATTTACTCGCCAATGCCATTAAGTTTACGGATGTTGGGGAAGTTGTGGTATCTGTGGACGCTTCGCGGGTCGATGCAGTTTCGATTGATTCCCCAGACAGCGATACCTACGAAGTCCGGTTTGCCGTGCGAGATACGGGCATCGGTATTCCGTCTGAGTGTTTCGATCGCTTGTTCCAACGCTTCAGCCAGGTTGATGCGTCTACAACGCGCCGTTACGGAGGTACGGGACTCGGATTGGTGATTTGTCGGCAATTATGCGAGATGATGGGTGGCAAAATTTGGGTGGAAAGTAAGGTGAATTGGGGGTCTACATTCTACTTCACCATTCTGGCGACGACGGCTGAAGATCGCTCGCAGCCCAATCTTCAGATTCGTCAACCTCAGTTTGCTAACAAGCGGGTACTGGTCGTGGACGATAATGCGACCCAGCGTCAAATTTTAACCGAACAACTTCAGATTTGGGGTATTGTCACCCAGGCCGTGGCATCGGGACCCGAAGCCCTGAGTTTGCTCGCTCTCGCCGAGCCATTCGATGCGATCGCCATCGATATGCAGATGCCTGAAATGGATGGTTTGACTCTGGCTATTGCCCTAAAGAAACAACCCAGTTTGCAGAGGTCGTCCGTCATCATGTTCGTGTCTCGGTACGATTCGGCAAGCCAATGTAAAAAAGTCGAGCCTTATGTGAAAGCTTGTTTGACCAAGCCGATCGAACACGCTCAACTCTACCGCATTTTCGATCGCATTCTCGCCGGAAACATAGACTCGACGTCTAAACTATCTAAAACGAGTTTTTTTGATGCTGCGATCGCTAAAAGTCGGCCCCTGCGTATCCTGCTTGCAGAAGATAATCGGGTCAATCAGAAAGTTGGATTGCACCTGCTCAAACGCATGGGATATGAAGCCGATATCGCAAACAACGGATTGGAAGTGCTAGAGGCTTTGCATCGCAAGCCTTACGATCTGATTTTAATGGATCTCCAAATGCCGAAAATGGACGGGTTGATGGCAACTCGTCAAATTAAAGCAACGAGGTGGAAATTTCCCATCCCCCGCATCGTGGCGATGACGGCTAATGCCATGCAAGACGCTCGCGAAGCTTGTCAGGCCGCCGGAATGAATGACTTTATCAGTAAACCGATTCGGGTTGAAGAATTGGCAAGAATTTTGAAGGATGCTCCGAGCGAGGAGACAGCAAGTCACGAGTAATCAGTAATCGACTTCCGGTAGAAATGAAACATAAAATTAACGATCGTACCGAAATCATTAATTATTGTGCTCTGAGGACTTACGCACAGCCGCCATATACGATGTTTGGGAGGGGGAACCGGGCCGGTTGCCATTGCGTAAGTCCGACCTCTGTTCCAGGTTCCCCTTTTTCCGCAGATGTCTATTAGAATTAATGGCAAAAAAAATTTTTATCAGTACCGGTGAAGTCTCCGGAGATCTGCAAGGGGCATTACTTGTTAAAGCGTTGCGATCGCGCGCTCGAGACTTGGGAATTTCGCTGACCATCTCGGCGGTGGGAGGCGATCGAATGGCGGCAGCGGGAGCAGACTTACTGGGAAATACCAGCGATATCGGTTCGGTGGGGTTGCTCGAATCTCTGCCCTTTGTTCTACCGGCATGGCAGCTTCAGCGCCGTATCCGCAAGTCTTTACACGAAAACCCACCGGATTTAGTCATCCTCATCGATTACATGGGGCCCAATCTCAGCCTCGGAGCTTATCTCAAGGCTCGCTTTCCCCACGTACCAGTGGTTTACTATATCGCCCCCCAAGCCTGGGTATGGTC
>NZ_JADEXN010000336.1 GCF_015207075.1 Zarconia navalis LEGE 11467 | reverse complement strand
GGGCAAGGTACTCGAGTGTTTGCCCATTTGGTACGGTCGCAGCGATGCCCAGGGCAAGGGTCGCTCTCACTGGGAAGCATTTCGTCAGCAGACACAACAGATGACATTTTCCTTGCAGCAGGGACTGCCGGGGCGGGTTTGGCACTCCAAACAGCCCGAATGGATTCCCACCCTGCCTCGGGAATCCAACGAGGTCTTTCTCAGAGCCAAGATGGCTCGGCAAGGGGGACAGCAAAGTGCTTTTGGGGTTCCGATTCTGAGTTCCCCAGACGATGAGAGCGAATCGGCTCGCGTCCTTGCCATACTTGTATTTCTAATCTCCGAATCTCGAACGGAGGATAAGCGATTGGTGGAATTGATTTCGGCTGTTGCCGCCCAATCGGGAACCGTGGTGCAGCAGAAACAAGCTGAAGTTGCCCTAAAACAAAAAAATGTCGAACTCGCCAATACCTTGGAACAGTTACAAACAACTCAGCAAGAATTGATTCAATCGGAAAAAATGGCAGCGCTGGGGCAACTAGTCGCGGGAGTTGCTCACGAAGTCAATACTCCTCTTGGGGCGATTAACTCTTCCGTACGCAATATTGCCAACTTCTGGCAAGATAATTTGCATCTATTACCCGATTTTTTCGGGCAGCTTTCCCCCGAACGTCAGCCCGATTTCTTGGCATTGCTCGAAAAATCGAGAGACCGAGATACACCTCTATCGACCCGAGAACAGCGCAAAATCAAACGCAGTCTAACAAGCGAACTCAAGGAAAAGTCGATCGACAAAGCAACGGCGATCGCCAATTTATTAGTGGGTATTGGCGTGTACGAAAATCTCGATCGCTTTCTCCCTCTGTTGCAAGATCCCGACAGTCAAACGATTCTCAAAACGGCATACCAATTTGCCACCGTCCAGAGCAGTACTCGAACGATTTCGACGGCTGCAGAACGGGCTGCTAAAGTCGTTTTCGCTCTCAAAACTTATGCTCGTTACGACCAAACTGGAACCAAAGCCAAAGCGCAAATTCGAGAGAGTATCGAAACCGTTCTTACCCTATACCAAAATCAATTCAAACAAGGCGTTGATGTAATTGGAAATTTTGATGAAACCCTACCGCCGATTTTGTGTTACCCTGACGAACTCAATCAAGTTTGGACGAACTTAATTCATAATGCTTTGCAGGCTATGGATAATCAAGGCACGCTGAACATCGACGTCACACAAAAAGACAAGAAAATTCGAGTAGATATTACCGATAGTGGAAAAGGGATTCCAGTAGATATTCTTCCTAAAATCTTTCAACCCTTTTTTACAACCAAGCCACCTGGGGAAGGCAGTGGTTTAGGACTGGATATCGTTCGCAAAATAATTGAGAAGCATCAAGGTACAATTGAAGTCGAGTCTATACCGGGAAAAACAACCTTTACAGTCTTCTTGCCTCTCGATTTTGCTTAATTTAGGAGTGTAGCAATGTCTGATGCCGCAATTTTATGTGTTGATGATGAAGCCACGATCTTGAAAAGTTTAGAAATTGAACTTCAAGATGCATTTGGCGATATGTATCTTTATGAGTTTGCTGAAAGTGCCGATGAGGCTTTAGAAATTATTGAAGAGTTTGGAGAAGATGATGTTCGAGTTCTGATTCTTGTTTCAGATTGGTTAATGCCAGGAATGAAAGGCGATGAATTTCTGATTAAAGTTCATCAAATTAAACCAGAAATTATCAAAGTTATGCTCACGGGGCAAGCTGATGAAGACGCTATAGAACGTGCGAAAAGTCAAGCTAATTTATATCAATACTTACAAAAGCCTTGGAAAAATGAAGAGCTCATTGAAACGATTCGATCGGCATTATCGCAAACTTAAATAGCTCAAATTCTAGCTCGAGATATCTTCGCCCAATCATATTCTAACTTATGAGCAAAACGGCAATTTTATGTGTTGATGATGAAGTCACAATTGTAGAAAGCTTGAAGATCGAGCTAGAATCTATTTTTGGTGAAGAATATTTAATTGAAATTGCTCAAGATAGTGAAGAAGCCTTAGAAGTTATTGCCGAATTAATGGAAGATAACTATGAAATTGCATTAGTTATCTCAGATTGTATTATGCCGGGAATGAAAGGGGACGAACTTTTAGTTCGCATTCACGAACTATCTCCAAAAACAATTAAAATAATGCTTACGGGTCAAGCAGAGCTAGAAGCTGTTAAGACCACAATTAATAAAGCAAAACTCTATCGATATATTTCTAAACCTTGGCAAAAGGACGATCTTAAATTAACGATTAAAGAGGCAATTAATCGATACTTAAAAGATAAAAAATTTGCAAAAAAAAATATTGAACTAATTCAACTAAACACCGAGCTTGAAGACTTAAATAAAAAACAAACAGCTCTCATCGAAAAACTCTGTAAGAAAGAGCGAGAGTTAGAACAAATAAACCAAGCCTACGAACGATTTGTTCCACATCAATTTATCAAAAAATTAGATAGAGATAGTATTGTTGAGGTTAATTTAGGAGACCAAGTCCAGCAAGAAATGTCTGTGCTGTTTTCGGATATTCGTAATTTTACGACTTTATCGGAGAAAATGACACCTGAAGATAACTTTAAATTTATTAATGCTTACTTATCTCGTATGGAGCCTTCTATTCTGGAGCATCAGGGCTTTATTGATAAGTATATTGGTGATGCAATTATGGCTCTATTTAGTGGAAGTGCAGATGAAGCCGTGAAAGCGGGCATTTCTATGCTGAAAACTCTAGCTCAATACAATCTCAGTCGAGACAACGATCGCCGACCGAAACTGAGTATTGGTATTGGTATCAATACGGGTTCCTTAATTTTGGGAACCGTGGGGGGAAAGTTTCGGATGGATAGTACGGTCATTAGCGATGCGGTGAGTTTGGCGTCTAAACTCGAAGGCTTAACCAAACAGTATTGCGTTTCTTTTTTAATTGCTCGCGATACGTTCGTCCGTTTGCAAAATCCCTTTGACTATAATATTCGCTTCCTCGATCGCGTTCGCATTCATGAAAAATCAGAATGGGTTGCCATGTTTGAAGTCTTCGATGCCGACCCCCCAGAAATTCGCGAAGGGAAGATAAAAACAAAGATTCTGTTCGAGAAAGCATTATGTTTGAGATACGAGGGAAAACTTCGAGAAGCCGCGAAACTTTTTGTTCAGTGCTGGAAACAAAATCCAGGAGATCGAGCTGCTGAAATTTATGCAAAGCTATGTTATAAGAATCAACCCAATCTGTCTGCAGCTCACTAGTATTCAATCGCACTCACATCTAAGTTTTCGACGATCGCTCTCGCTCGTAATGCTTTCGATGTAAGAGTTCGAGTCTGCCTCCATACTCTCGAATTAATGCCGTTTGGCGGCGGTAAAAACCGCGAAAAATATTAGAAAAGAGGAGGGTGAAAATTGCGACCACCAAACCTAAAACAGTTGAGGCGAGGGCTTCGCTAATGCCGCCGGTAACTCCGACTGTATTGCTACTGCCAATATCGCCGAGCTTGAGAGAGGCAAACGAGTTCATCAAGCCCAACACCGTTCCTAATAATCCCAGCAGGGGAGACACGGCAACGATCGTATCGAATATCGTATTGAAACGTCGCAGTAGGGGTAATTCTGCTTGAGCCGCACTTTCGAGGGCGAGGCTAAACTCGATGGGATTGGGGCGTTCGAGTTCCATGGCTTCGAGAAAAATTCGAGCTAGGGGTAAACTCGAATTTTTTTGCAGTAATTTAATGGCAGAATACCAATCCGATCGACATAATTTTAAGGCTTTTTGAATGATTGGTTCTTGTTTTTGTAAAATGCTAGACCAAAATATAGATCGTTCGGCAACTAAAGCAATCGAAACTAGGGAAAAAAGAAGCAACGGCCAAACGACAATACCTGCCGATAAAAATAAGTCACTCAATTTCATAGATGAATTTCCCCTGTTTGGATAGCAATAGAACTGAGAAGTCAGTCGATCTCGAAACTTAAAAAGATTTAATTCTCTCGCTCTCTGTTTTCAATTATAATTTAAAGTGTCACACGTAAATTTTCTTGCAATTTGTTAAAGTGACATCATTTCTCAAAAGTATAGACTTCTCAATTATTTTTATCTGATTGAAGAATTAAATATTATGATGAACGATAAAATCGGGTTTATTTTGAAAGTCATCGGAGCCTCAGCCCTCGTCTCGATCTTCATTAAATTCATCGGGCCGAAATTGTTAATCTCGGCAACACCCACAAATGCTCTAATTGCGGTTCTGGGGGTTCCTCTAGTGGTCGCGATCGCCCTCATCGGACGGGGTTTTCAAAGGAACGATCCGTCCTCAACGAATTATTGAAGGCGATCGGTGGAATAATCTCTATCCCCTAAAGGAAAATCGATCGGGCAAGCTGCTTTTTGAATGAGAGACCATCTCTTGTGCGATTCAAGTGTATGCTTTGAACGATCGAGGTGATGGGTGGGGGGGGCTGAAAACCCAATTTTTCAGGTGTTAGCCTCCCCTGCTTTTCCCATGCTTTTCCCACGCGAACCCTGCTTTTCCCATGCGAACCCTTACTGAAATTAACGAGAAAATCGATCGCCAACAGGTTGTTGTCTGGACGGTGGAAGAAACCAAAGCGAAAGTTGCCGAAATTGGCGTTACCGAAGCGGCAAAGCAGGTGGATATCATTACCACCGGAACCTTCGAACCGATGGAGTCGAGTGGGGCGATTATCAATTTAGGACACACCGATCCGCCGATCAAAATTCGTCGGTGCTGGATCGATGGCGTTCCTGCCTACTCTGGCTTTGGGGCGGTGGATTTGTATTTGGGGGCCGCGCAAATGACCGATACCCTCGAAGCCGAAGATACGCGAAATCGCGAAACCCCCGAGAATCTCACCCGAGGGGGACAAATCCGAGGTGGGGGTCATGCAATCGAAGACTTGATTGCCGGGAAACCCCTCCAACTGCGGGCGATCGGGCAAGCCACGGACTGTTATCCTCGCGCGGCCTTCGATACCACCATCACCCGCGATAGCATCAACCAATTTTACCTATTCAATCCCCGTAATCTCTACCAAAATTTTATTGTCGGGGTCAATGGTGGCGATCGCCCTTTATTTACCTATCTCGGACCTCTTCAACCCCAACTCGGCAATGCCGTCTACTCTAACCCCGGTGCAATTTCTCCCCTATTCAACGATCCCGATCTCAATTTGGTGGGAATTGGCAGCCGAATTTTTCTCGGTGGCGGCATCGGCTACGTCTGTTGGGAAGGGACTCAGCATTTCCCCCTCCAGAAACGCTTGCCCAATCGTACCCCCATTGGTCCAGCCGCAACGCTAGCATTGGTGGGAGATGCCAAGCAGATGAATCCCAAATGGGTGCGGGGGTGTTATTTCCAAAACTACGGCCCCTCTTTGATGTTGGGGGTTGGGGTACCGTTCCCCGTTCTCAACGAAACCGTGGTACAGCGTTGTGCGGTGCAAGATACCGATTTGGTAGCCCCAGTGGTAGACTTTGCCATTCCTCGCCGCGTACGTCCCACTTTCGGATTGGTGAGTTACGCCCAACTCAAGGGAGGACGGATTACCATTGACGGTAAAGCGGTACGAGTCGCTTCCTTAGCCAGTATTGCCCTCTCGCGGGAGGTGGCCGAAGAACTCAAAGCCTGGATCGAAGCTGGGAAATTTACCCTCACCGAACCGGTCGCCTCCGTTCCGAACGATCGCGCGTTTTTGTCTCAAGATTTGTGGGGGGGTCAGATTAATTTAGATCGATCGAGTTAGATGTACCCGCAGTAAGGTTTAGATAATAATAAGTTGTAGTCGTTGTCGTCGGCTGGGCAATGCTTCTCTAGGGATTTGGCTTTGACATCGATCGTCCAACGACCCACCTTCCCCCGTATATTTTGAATTGATTTTATGAGTTCTCTGTCTCTCAACCTGATCGCGATCGCCATTTTTGGTTTTACCATGTCCGCCTTACTCGGTCCTTTGATTCATCTCGATCCCATTTTTCCAGCGATCGCAGCCTTTGGATTGTTGGGACTGGCAACGGTGGATACC
>NZ_JADEXN010000335.1 GCF_015207075.1 Zarconia navalis LEGE 11467 | reverse complement strand
CTTCAACACCATCTACGGTCATCAAATGAGCGCCCAGCTTCTCGTAGATGCGATGGTGATTTCCTTCAGCAAATAAATGAATGTCAAGATCTGTCAGTTTGGACGAGCGGAAGGCGTAAGGATCGTAAATGACTTGTTGGCGATCGCCTTGTTCGGTTTTCAGTTGGTAGTTGGCTGGGGGCGAGTCGGAACTACAACCGGCAAGTGTGTCATCCAGAATACATTCAAAAAAATGAGGGTGATGAACCGACTGCATCGCTTGTTCGGTTCGGGCCTCTGGGAAAACAACCCATGCTGCTTCAGTATCGGGCAGGTACGCTCGCACCACCCAGACCTTTTTGCCATCGCGATCGATGTCGTGGAGTCCGAGAACTTCAAAGGGGTCGTGGTGTTGATTGTAAATAATACGGTCGATCTGCTCGGAGGCAATGGTATTGGACATGAAGCTACCTATGGGTGGGGTAAATAATACTTAATAAAGATTTATGAACTGTAATAAACAGTAGCAAATCTAAGTCAAACTCTCAAACGATCGCACCTTATATTTTTCGAGAGTGTTTTTTTAGAAGAGGGAATCCCGACAGGAATCGATTTTGGTCTTTCTTTCTCAAAAAAAACACCGACCGGATCTAGTTTAGAAGAAGGGGAGGATCGTGCGGAAAAATTTCAGCACTCGCAACAAAAAAACATTATGCTCGAATGCCGGATCGATTTGTGGGGGATAAGGCGAGGTTTGCAGTTCGGCTTGCAACTGGGCGTATTCTGCTGCGCTCAAAGGGGTTCCATCCACCGGAGATCGCGCTTCTAGAATAATTTCCGTGCGCAATACTTCTTCGGGAATGTCCTTCGGGGGCGGCAATGCGACTGCTGGTGCCACGATCGCCAGGGTACAAACCGACCAGGCGATCGCCCAGGCGATGATACGACGGAAATAAGTCGGGAGATCGATATCGGTGAGCCGGGGAAGTTGGGGAGAACGCATGGGAAACTGGGGCAGAAAGACGATCGCTTATTTTCTCGATGGGGTCTTTACCGATCTCGGCTGTGCAATTCAATAAAGTACCTTCCTCAGTAAAGATACGCGATCGGGGTGAAGAACCTTTACCTCTAGGGTTAGTCTGCTATTTTTTCGCACGTTCCGATGCGTGGTGCTATACCTTTTGAGAGCTTTGCGATCTTTAAACCCGCGCGCGACTCCTAGCCCTTTGGAGGGCATTTATACCAACGGAGTATCGCCATCAAGTCTTTTTTCTCAAAGGGTTCTAAATTTATGGCAGTTTGCGAAAACATAGACTCCGTATAAATTACGTAGAGCAGATTTTAGATGATTCAACGGGTTTAGCGGCTACTTATTCGCTTGCAGTCTACCTTTCTACTGCTATATAACAGGTGATACACTCGAGAATTCTCGGGACGATCGACACTATCGAAGTAATGTGAGGAGCGATTGTACTTAGATGCGCGATCGTCGCCGAGTGATTAACTTATCGCGCTTCGATCGAAACTGTGAATTGAAGATGTTCGATTCGATGCCAACTTACTGAGCTTCAGCTTCACCTTCGGGAACTTCCTCGATGGCTTCGATCTTTGTTTCGTCGGTTACATCTTCAACCGTTTCTTCCTTGGTTGCATCGGTTGCGCCTTCAGTGGCTTCGTTGACTTCTTCAGGAGCTGCATCAGTCCCTGGGGTAATTTCCTCAGTTTTCGAGCAGGCTCCGAGGGTGACAGCTAAGGTTAACAACAAAGCGGCACTAGCAAATTTGAGATTCATGATGTGTTTCCTCTTTTAACAGATTGTTTAAGCAAATGTACTTATTTAGATAAGATACTGCATTTAACCCAAAATTAACCAAAAAAAATGAAAAAAGGCGATCTGAATTCCCGTAATTGCCGAGCAGTGTAAGTTCTAGCGTTTCTTCGATCGCCGGGTTGAGTCAGAATGTTTTGCCTGAGAGTGACTTGCTAAATGTGCGTGCCCCGACAATCGTTCCCGTTTCCTTGGCGCGCGGGGTTCTATAATGACTCAAAACGATCGCGCGACCAACATGGGACAATACGAACGAACGATCTTGATGGCAGAAGACGAACTGACCGAGTACAGCAGCACTCTGCGTAAAATTGAGAAACTGCGCGTCAAAATCGGTCTGTCGGTGTCGAGAGAAGAACAGCAGCAACTCAAAAAAACACTCATGGCAGAACTTCCCACCGGCGGTATCGCCAAAACGGTGGAAACCCAACGACAAACCGCAGCACTGCCATTTTGGGGAATTGCCGGACTGGGGTTGTTATTTGGGATTGCCATGGCACAGCCGCTCGATTTTCTCTTCACCCTCGGCGGCGGGGCGATCGCTTATAAAATTCAGCAATGGGGTTGGCGAATGCAAGCCAAACGACTGGTACTACTGACCCTCGAAGAGATCGACGATCGCATCCAAGAGAGAGCATGAGGGAGCTGGGGGAGAGTGAATGGACAATTGACAGTAGACAATGGGTGAATCTTGGTTCTATCTATCTCCCCATTCCCCATTCCACACTTCGGAATTCTGAACTCCGAATTCCGAATTCAAAATCGATCCCCAGTTGTTTCAAAATATAAAATCTTCGATCCCCATCAATGATACCCTTGCCCTAGTAGCGACACGAACTCAAGAACTGGTAGTGAAGGGGAGACAAACCATCGATGCGAATTTTATTTGTGGCCGCAGAAGCAGCACCGATCGCGAAAGTTGGCGGCATGGGAGACGTGGTGGGTTCTCTGCCGCAAGTCCTGCGCAAAATGGGTCACGATGTCCGGGTTTTTCTGCCCTACTACGGTTTTCTCCCCGACAAAATGGAGGTTCCCAAGGAGCCAGTTTGGTGGGGAGATGCCATGTTCGAGCATTTTGCTGTTTACGAAACCCTGCTGCCGGGTACTGATGTTCCCCTATATTTATTCGGTCATCCGGCTTTCATGGGGCGAAACATTTACGGCGGACAAGAAGAAGCATGGCGTTTTACCCTGTTTTCCAACGGCGCGGCAGAGTTTGCTTGGAACTACTGGAAACCCCAAATCATTCACTGTCACGACTGGCATACGGGGATGATTCCGGTGTGGATGCACCAGACCTCTGATATTGGCAGCCTGTTTACCATTCATAACTTGGCTTATCAAGGACCGTGGCGATGGTACTTAGACAAGATTACCTGGTGCCCTTGGTATATGCAGGGTCATAATACTATGGCGGCGGCGGTTCAGTTTGCCGATCGGGTCAATACCGTTTCTCCCACCTACGCCCAACAAATCCAAACCACCGAGTACGGCGAAACCATTGAAGGTTTGCTCTCGTTTATCAGCGATAAACTCAGCGGCATCCTCAACGGCATCGATATCGAGAGTTACAACCCCGCAACGGATAAAGCGATCGCTCAAACCTTCACTGCCGAGACCCTAGAAAAACGTCGCCCTAACAAAATCGCCCTTCAAGAGGAGTTGGGATTAGAGGTCAATTCCCAAGCCTTTGTCATGGGGATGGTGACGCGATTGGTGGAACAGAAGGGGATCGATCTGGCGCTGCAAATTCTCGATCGATTTATGGCTTACACCGACTGTCAGTTTATCGTGCTGGGGACGGGCGATCGCTACTACGAAACCCAACTGTGGCAATTGAGCAACCGTTACCCCGGCCGGATGTCGGTGTATTTGCTCTACAACGATACCCTCGCCCGCCGCATCTACGCCGGTAGCGATGCATTTTTGATGCCCAGTCGGTTTGAACCTTGCGGTATCAGCCAACTGCTGGCGATGCGCTACGGTTGCGTTCCCATCGTCCGCCGAACGGGGGGCTTAGTGGATACGGTATCCCATCACGATCCCATGAACGAAGGGGGAACGGGATACTGTTTCGATCGCTACGAACCTTTAGATTTATTCACCTGCCTGATTCGGACTTGGGAAGGATTCCGCTACAAAGATCGGTGGGCGCAATTACAACAGCGGGGAATGAAACAAGATTTTAGCTGGGAGCGCTCGGCCGTACAGTACGAGGGGATTTATCGGGAGATTGTCGGCAGTTAGACCGTTGGCAAGCGCACGGCTTCGAGCGATTAATAAGAGTACTGCAAGAAAAAATCACCCAATACCCAACAACAATGTGGGATCGACTTCAGTCCGTTAATTACGGACGACAGTCTCCCATATTTACGGGATCGTTTATTTCTTGAAGCACTCTTAGGAAAGACAAGATGTTCCCTCGAACCCACTCCGACATTTTTGAGGTCTCACGAGGTCGAGAAATGCGATCGATTGAAACCATCGCGGCGAACCCTTCGCCCGGCACGCAATTCAAACTTTACGATTCTCCGCTTCCCGCTTTAACTAGGCTCCGGTCGCTAGTTTAGCTTTATAATATCCTCAGTCGATCCATTCTAGCTATCACGTCATCCCAACACCCAACTCAATCTCACAGATCGGCGATCTGTCTGTGGGGCGACACGCACGCTCGCAACCGATCGAAAGGTAAGAGTCGTTGGGTCAATCTAGCCTCCAACTCAGATAAGCCGCGACAGTCAGCTTTCGATGGAGAAAAAGTAGTATTATCGTTCGATTTTCTTCACTCAACAGTACGTGTGTCCTTAACTTTGTAAAATCTCGTGATTACTCTAGTCCTGTTGCATCCTACCCAAAATACGGTACTCCGGAGCTGGCAGTTTGATAACAAGCCCGCAATTCGGATCGGACGCGCGAAAACGAACGATGTAACTATTGTTAGTTCAGTCGTTTCCCGCCTCCACCTTGAATTGTGGAAGACCCCTTCTAACTGGGAGGCGATCGGATATGGAGCCAATGGGACTTACGTCAATGGCGAGCGTATCAATCAAGCGCCTGTCGCTGACGGCATGGTGATTCGCTTGGGTAGTTCCGGTCCCAAAATTCAGATTCAGCTAAGCGATACCAAAGAAGGCAACTCCATCGGAAGCGAGATTTCCAGAGATCGAGATATTTTGCGAACCACTCCCCCAGATGTGGCTCATCACATCAAAACGAAAGTGGATATCGGTTCCTAGTATCGTTATTCTCTGGTGGTAAACCCCTCAAACTTGCCGCTCGCGGAGAAAAGATTCTAAAGTGAGACGATCGCATAGGGCTGTTTGCGCACCGGGTTGAGTGGTCGCGATCGCTCCGGCAGCAGCAGCCTGGGTGAGGGCTTCGCGCCAGGAAACGTCTCGGGCGATCGCCGCAGCTAGCGCCCCATTGAAAGCATCCCCAGCGGCAACGGTATCGACGGCCGCGACGGAAAACGCCGGTACGAAGAAGCGATTCGACCTTGGCGCAGCAACACTTTCAGAGCTAGGAGACGCTTCACGAACGTCGGTGGTAGCGCAGTAAGCCCCTTGATGTCCTAATTTAACGATCGCCGTCCCCACTCCCCACTGCAGCAATCGATCTGCCGCCTTTGCTGCCGAATCGGGACACTCGACACAGATCCCCGTCAGTTGCGAGGCTTCCACTTCATTGGGGGTAATAATATCGATTTTGCGGTAGAGTTCTCGGGGGAAATTCAATGGCACGGGTGCCGGATCGAGGATGACGCGTACCCCCTGGTTGCAAGCTACATCGAGCGCCGTTGTAACACAGTCTAGAGGAATTTCGAGCTGGAGTAGCAAAACTCGTGCCTGTGGCAGTAGGCTCGCTAAGCGATCGATCTCAGAGGTATCCACCCGATGGTTCGCACCGGGTACGACGATAATATTATTTTCTCCAGTGTCATTCGTGACGATGGCAGCGACACCGGAATGGGTTTGTTTGTCGATCTCGACAGCATCAATATTCACACCCGCACCGCGCAACCCGGCCAGCAACACCTGTCCGAACTCGTCGGCACCCACGCGACCCACCAAATGAGTCTCAATTCCCAACCGCGCTGCTGCCACCGCTTGATTAGCCCCTTTACCGCCGGTCACCGTCGAGAAATTTCGACCGATGAGAGTTTCTCCCGGCTGGGGAAATCGGGACGCGCGGGTCACCAAATCCATATTGATACTGCCAACGACGATCGCACTCACCAGCCGACCCTCTTA
>NZ_JADEXN010000334.1 GCF_015207075.1 Zarconia navalis LEGE 11467 | reverse complement strand
GTACGATCCGGCCCTGCTCGAAACCATTGCTCGGGCATTAGGAGAACTGGGACTCGAAAAGGCGATCGTCCTCCACGGACGGGAAAAGCTCGACGAGGCGGGGTTAGCGGATTTGACAGATTTAGCGATTCTCTGCGATGGAAAAGTGACGCAAACGGCATTAAATCCCGAAAATTGTGGCTTATCGATCGCCCCAACAGAGGCACTGCGCGGGGGAGAAGTCGAGCGAAACGTCGAGATTTTGACCGATGTCCTCCAGGGAAAGGGAACCGAGGCGCAGCGAGATGCGGTGGCGTTGAATGCATCTCTGGCACTTCAGGTGGCGGGGGCAGTTGCCCTGGGAGAACACGAGCGAGGGGTTGCCAAAGCCCAGGATATTCTCGAAAGCGGCGCGGCATGGGAGAAGTTACAGGAGTTGGTGCGGTTTTTGCAAGGTTGATATCTGGCAATTGCGCGTCGGAAGCACGGAATTTAGAAAGGAGACGCGGTGACGCGGAGATCGGGAGGAGAATTGGCGGAAATTGGAGAAGCGGAGGAAACGGGAAAAATGGGGAATTTTAATGACTGGAGTTCAGCTCTCGATGCTTCCGAAGTCTCCCGAAGCCTCCGATGTCCTCAACAAAAGCGGAGAACGGGGACTCGATACAATAAATGACGGTAGCAGTGTCGAGTATGGTATCTCATGCATTTGAAGTTTTTTTTTCGAGGTGCGGTTCCGTTGTTCGTTACGCCGAGTTTGCTGGGATTTGGGGGTGCATCATGGTTTCTCCGTCCCTCGGTATCGGCAGAGTTAGTCTCTCAGGAGTCTGAAATTGAGGATACGGCAGATATAGGGGAGCAACTGCTAGAGCGCGGGATGGCACAACTCCAAAATGCCGACGCACAAGGCGCGATCGCATCCTTTCAACAAGCTCTCGATTTTTTTAAAGAAGAAAGCGATCGTGCGGGAGAGGGAAGAGCGCTGACTCATCTGGCAATGGCATACGAGTTCCTCAACGACTATCCCACCGCATTGGAATACCACCAAAGAGCGCTGGCGATTTCCCGTGCAATAGGCAATCGAGAATGGGAGGTGTCCGATCTCAATAGCCTCGGAGCCGTACATAATATTATGGGCAATATCGATCGAGCGCTCGACTACAGCCGCCAGAGTCTTGTCCTCGCCCGAGAAATTGGCGATCGCGCTGGGGAGGGAAATGCGTTGGGAAGTGTGGGATTTGCCTCATTTGTCTTAGGAGATTTAGTTGAAGCGATCGCCTCCTTTGAAAAGAGTCTGGCGATTGCAGAGGAACTCCAAGACGAGCAAATGACCGCAACTGCCCAAAACGGCCTCTCGATCGCCCAAGATGCCCGAACTCGCCGTCGCGACGAAGCTCAAACACTTCTGCGCAGCGGTATCGAACAGCTTCGGGAGCGGCAGGAACGAGCGGCGATCGAAGAGTCATTACAACAGGCATTGCGTTTATTTCAAGAAACGGGAGATCGGCGAGGTGTTGGCGAAGTTCTGGCATTCTTGGGTTATGCCTACCTGGGTTTGGGGGATTTACCCCAAGCCAGGACACTTTTCGAGCGCAGTTTGGCGATCGCGCTCGAAGTCAACGACTCGGAGTTAGAAGCATTCGCTCGGGAAGGACTGTCCCAAGCCACGGTCGATCGACAAGTCTGACACGGCATCATCATCTATTCTCGATGGAACTGCGACCGAGATTTGGGCGATCGAAGTTACTATTGCCAACGAACATCGATCCATCTTGAGATCGAGTTCGGAGAGTTCGTTACTTTCCCAGCTCCCCCAGCTCGCTTTACTGTGAATTATCGGTACTCAACCGAACTTGATATTACACGTTCGCTTCACAATATTACCGATCGACGATCGATTTTCAATTACAGCATCAGTGGAAAAACTCAAGGGAGATCGAACCCCAGTTGGCACGATCGAATCTTTGTGTCAAATTATAATCTAGACCTCTAAAATCGAAGCGTTCGAGGATCGTCAACTCGAAAGTGGAATCAAAAACGATCGACAAATGAGGTGTTAGTCTTGCAATCAAAGTTCGGTTTATCGAATCAAATTTGTGAAGTTATCCTCGCTCGGGCCAATTTTTAGAGAATTTAAAAACCGATTGCAAATTGCTTAAATGATTAGAAACTCCAAAATACGAGCTGTCCGAAAGCAAATTATAGATTGGAATCGACCTTTAAAATCTAGCTTTAAACTTGTTTTTAAAGCGTTAACTCAATCTGTCCTTGAGGATTCGCTCGATCGTGGAGACAATATAAAGTCCGAGCTGGTCGATGAGTCAGCAGCAGTCATTTGGCAATCCGACATCAGTCAAATTGCATGGTTACTGATTTATCGTGCCTTAATTCGCACTTTATTTTCTGTTGTAAAAGAGCGCGAAGAACTTCTCGAGCGAAAAATCGAGTTTCAGGAAATCGAAGCATTTTATCACTCATTAGATGAATCGTTAGAAGCCTTTTCTTTTCAGGTCGATTCCGATCTATTCACTCGTCCCAAAGAATTATCAATTTTAGATAAGATTCAAGAGCCGATCTGTCAATGGTTACAAATATTTGGGATTGAGGAAAGTCTCTCTCGAGGAATTGTTACCCGTTTATCCGATCGGTTTTTATTAGCATTAACAGAAGAATGGCAAGCTCGTTCTCGTGACTATACTTGCTTAAAAGAAGAAATCGATACACCATTCTCAGATGCGATCGAACGAGAACGAGGATGGCAGCGTTATCGAGGTTGGCTCCAAGAACAAGTGTACGCACCGATGTTTTTTTCCGAAATTGGTTTAAAACAAGTGTACGTTTCCCTAAGAGCTTACTACGAAATAAAAGAGCCAGAACTGACTCTAGATTGGGAGCGACAGACTCAAATCGAGCGCCGAGTCATTGACTTAGAAATAGAACTAGAAGCATGGTTGAATAAAGCCGATCCTGGAGATGCCCTGCGGGCGATCGCTGCTAAACCTGGATGTGGCAAATCTTCGTTCTGTCAATTTTTTGCGGCAAAACAAGCTCGAAAAGTCAAGTTTCCAGTTTTGCTCGTTCCGTTACATCAATTGAATCTTGAAATCGACCTAATTGAAGCCGTCGCAGCTTTTGTCCGCGATAATCAATTTTTAACAGACAATCCTCTCGATCTCGAGATGGGCGAATCTCGAACGCTAATTATCTTTGATGGATTTGACGAATTAAAAATTTCCGGACGATCCGATCTGGAAACGAAAAAAAAATTTCTCCAAGAGATCGAGCAAAAACTAGAATGGTTAAATTACCGAAGTACCCGCCTTCAAATTTTGCTCAGTGGAGCCGATTTTTCGATCTCTGGGAATCGAGGTCGTTTTCCGAGCAACGAGCAAACGTTACATCTTCTTCCCTACTTTATTCCCGCTTCCCAAAAATCCCAACCCAGTTACATCTATGTCGATCCAGACGACTTACTCAATTTAGATTTGCGCCAGATCTGGTGGGAGCGCTACAGTAAAGCCTCCGGTCGCAACGAGGATGAAATTCCCCAGGTTTTAAATCGAGGGAATTTAGTGGCGATTACAGCCAACCCTCTACTCAATTACTTCGTTGCCCTAAGTTTTACCCGAGGAAAAGTTGAATTTGGGGATAAACTCAACCTCAATTTAATTTATGCAGATTTACTAGAGGTGGTTTACGAGCGCGATTGGATAGGCGATCGTTCTTCTCCTTCCGAGCTATCGCAACCCGATTTTATCCGACTTCTCGAAGAAATTGCCCTAGCGATCTGGCATTGCAACGGTCAAATTTCCTGGTTCCAACTCCAACGCCACTGTCAAAAACGAGGTTTAGAACGACTGGTGCGGCGCGTGCGGACAGACTCGGACAGCGGCTTAACGCGATTTTTCGGGACATTCTACTTCAAGCACGATCGCGAGGGAAATTCTGTCGAACTGCTCGACGACACCACATTAGAGTTTACCCACACTAGCTTTGGAGAATACCTCGTCGCCCGACGCATCGTGCGCGAAGTGCAGCGCCTTCGGAGCAATCTAGAACGTTGCCGCAGCGATCCAGATGAAGGTTGGGACGAGCGAGAAGCCCTCAAGCACTGGGCGATGGTTTGCGGCGCAGTCCCTCTAGATCGCAATATCTTCACATTTATCGAAAACGAAATTCAGTTACAGATTTTCGATCGAGTCAGCCAATGGCAGCAAACCTTATGCGGGGCGATCGAATTTATGCTCGAGCGCGGTATGCCCATGGAACTGTTCGATCCTCGACCCTCCTACTACGAAGAAAGCCGACTGGCTCGCAATGCAGAAGAAGCACTCCTGGCTGTCTTAAATCTGTGCGCTCGCTTTACCCAAAGCATTTCCCATATTCAGTGGCCCTCCCCGGAAGTCTTCGCCGCTTGGATGTCGAGACTCAAAAGTCACAGAACGGGGTGGCATAGCGACATCCTATTGGAATGTCTCAGTTTTCTGGATTTACACAACTGCGCGCTGCCGCTCGAAAATTTGTACGAAGCCAATTTCTTCGGAGCCAATCTTACCGGCACCAACCTGCAAGAAGTCGATCTGCGCGGTGCCAATCTCCAACGGGTCGATTTGCGCGACGCCAACCTCCAACGAGCCAATTTGCAAGGGGCTAACCTACAAGGGGCTAACCTACAGCGAACCAGCCTGCAACAGGTCAATTTACTCGAAGCAAACTTGCAAGATGTCAACCTGCGCAGCGTCGATCTCCACGGGGCGAATTTGCAACAAGGTAACCTGCGCAGAACAGATCTGCGGGGAGCCGATTTACGAGAAGCGATTTTGCTCGGTGCGAATTTTCGCGGCTCGATTTTGCGAGGAGCCAACTTGCGGGGAGCCGATTTGCGAGGGGCGATTCTGCGAGGAGCCAACTTGCGAGGGGCGAATTTACAAGGAGCCAATCTACTCGGGGCGATTTTGCTCGGGGTCAATTTGCAACGGGTGAGTTTGCGGGGCGCAATTTTAGAACGAGCTGCCGTACGGGGTTCGGACTTGCAAGGGGCGAACCTTCAAGGGGCCAATCTAAAATTAGCAAACCTGCAGCGAGTCAATTTACAAGGAGCCGATTTACTCGGAGCCAATTTGCAGGGGGCTAACCTGCGCCGAGCCAATCTGACAGATACTAATTTTGAGGGGGCAAATCTAGAAGGTATCACCCTAGATGAGGGAGTAGAGATATCAGCGAACAGCCAATCGTAAGCGGTGGGAGAAGAAGGGTTGAGCTGACAAGGAAATGCTTTCCCTCCCCGTTACCTTTGACAAGCGGCACACAAGCTTGACCTTCGAGCAATGCTCAATCCGTTAATTTAAATCCCACTCCAATACCCGATGCGGGTTCGCGAAGCACGATGTCAGAATTGAGGGCATAGTGCGTGCAAGGAAGCTCGCTCGCCCAGCATTGGATCGAATCCACCGGACGGACGTACTCAATCCCGTTATTCGTATCGCGCTCGAGTTCAACCCTGGGCAAGTGGGGAGGGAGGAACAGGCGATCGCCCAGATGACGGGGGTCGCAAAGGGCGATCGCCGCGACGGCAAAGAGCGTCGGCAACAGTACCATTGTCTGAGTGGCTGTGAGATACTGACCTAATTTCAACAGGTGACGGCTGAAAAACCCTCTTGATGTCTGAGGGGATGTTTGAATCTGCGGCAATACGCATCGGGCGCTCCACAAAGAGGGAATTAGGATAAAGTATCCTAAGCCGAATCGAATTAACGGACTTTGGGTAAGAATAAATATCATGCCGGCAAATCCCAAGGCGATCGCGCAGGTGTATTCCCATCGTCGATGACGCTCCGACACGCTTAAAATTCTCCAAGTCATCGGGACGGAGAGCGCGAACAGAATTATCATCAATTGGGACTTTTTCGACTCCACAAACCACGCCCAGAAGGTCACCAGAAAATCCGGCAGCCAAGAGGAATTATCTTCGGCGTATTTCCACCAAAACCGCACTTCCTCGGCTGTCCCTTTGCTCCGTTGTTCGGTGACTCTCCAAGGCAAATCCAGACAAAACAATTCTGAAGGAAACAGCGGACATCCAGAGACGATCGTCCCGTAC
>NZ_JADEXN010000333.1 GCF_015207075.1 Zarconia navalis LEGE 11467 | reverse complement strand
CCCATCCAATCCACTTTCATTTAATTGGCTCCGGTCAAATCGGCATAGACTAAGCTGGCGTTGATTAAATTCGCATAGCTCAAATCCGCACCCGTTAAATTAGCGCCACTCAATTTGGCTCCGCTCAAGTCCGCACCCGCTAAATTAGCGCCACCCAGATCTGCCCAGCGCAGATTCGCACCCCGAAGATCGGCACCCACGAGTTTGGAGCCAGCTAAACTGACTTGTCTGAGTTCGGCATTGCGTAGATTAGCGCCGCTAAGGTCGGTTCGCCTGAGGTTCGTACCTCTAAAAGTGGCATGTTCTAAGTTGGCGGCTGCCAGCGTCGCACTGCTGAGATCGGCTTCGCTGAAATTTGCCCCTTGAAAGTTTGCCTGGGTGAGTTTGGCTTCTTTGAGAATCGCACCGCTGAGATTTGCACCGGTCAGATCCGCTCGACTCAAATCCGCTCGCAGCAATTCCGATCGAACTAAGGCAACATCTTGTAAAGTCGCGCCTCGAAGGTCGGCTCGAATCAGGTTGGATACGTTCAAGTCGGCACTGCTGAGATTAGCCCGGCTTAAGTTCGTGCCGCTGAGTTTGGCAACATTGAGTTTGGCGCGTTGGAGGTTGGCTCCGCTGAGGTTGGCTCCGCTGAGGTTCGCGACGCTCAAACAGGCATCGCTCAAATCGATTTGGCTTAGATTGGCTTGACTCAGATTCGCTTCATTTAGGTTAATCTTGGCAAACTTTCTCTCTCCGTCTGCATAGTGTTTTAAGAGTTCTTCAGCTTCCATTGGGCAACCCTGAGACAATCTGAGCATGACAGTGTATGCTTAAGCGTATTAAGAGTGGTGGCGGTCGAAAGACTCGAACGAGCCACTGCGCCACTAAGTTGTCTCCCCGGTATTTAAAACGAAAGAGACAGGGAAACAGAGGTCGAGAGTACGCTCGCTTGCGTCATTTTCTTCCCTACCCGAATTATCTGCACTGAATTTTTACAGTCCCGATTCTACCATCATAACTTTCGCCGGTCGGTGACGCGATGGTTTCAGAGGGGGTAGAAGTATCGTCTCGAATTATGAGGGATAACTCAGCTAGCCCTCGATCGATTGTCAAACCCGATCGCGGAGCGGTCTTTTTAAAACCACAGCTACTAAAATGTCTTTTCGACCGAGTTGAACGGAATACATAAAAAAGATTATTTGTCAATTCGGGTAGAAATACTTTCTGGAAAATTTTTGTTTTCGTATCGAACGCATTTGAGGGGAAAGGGCAAACGATTTTACGTAATGACTGAGGTTTGAGTATTGGCATTGAGAGCTTAAAACAGCGATTACATAGAAGCCGATCTTTATCCTTCCTGCGATCGAATTGCTTTTAAAAAGTCTTTAATCGCTTGCGGTTGTTCTTGAGGACGAATGTATTGCGCCAACAGGTTCCAATCCAAATCTGGAAAAAACTGGCTGGTTGCACTTTCTCGATACTCTGTTTCTCGTAAATCGTAAAGTGTCAATCGATCGTTTTGCCAAATAACCACTTCAGGAACCCCCAATCCTTGATAAATGGCGAGTTTATCGACACCACCACTGGTTAAATTAACTTCGATCGCCAAGTCGGGTAACTCTTTGAGGGTATCGACGCAGTAACATTCATCGGGTTCGAGTCCTTTTGCTTTGGCTTCGAGTCGAAAGGTTGTCGATCCGTACCCGTGCAGAGGGATATCGACTTCTTCTGCATAACGTTCTAAAAGTCGCGCGATGACTTTTTTTATCATCTCGTGTTGGGCAGAAGGCATGAAAATTTCTAGGGTTCCTTCGAGATATATGAGGCGCAATCCGGGATAGTCGCCTAAAGTGGTCAACAAACTTTCGTACTGTTGCCAGGTAACGCTGGGTAGGACAACCCGTTGTTCTTGGAGGTTGGAGGTGGGAATCAGAGTCGTCACGATCGCCTCTGCAATTCAGTTCGCGAGCTAATTATAGACAATGGGAAAGGCAAAGTGGTGTCTATTTACGAACGAACGTCCCATTTTTTGATTCGATCGCGATAACCGATCGATATCCTTGTTTGACACAGGAAGAGGCGATCGGGCGATCGCCTCTTTAATTAATAGTGCTATTGCCCGACTTGTCGGGTCAAAATGCTCATCACATCTGTTGAGTGAGGAGCGGGTAATAGCGGACTCCAATCGCTAATTTGGGCAAATCCGAGGATGTAGAGGGTGCGAATCGTATGTTCGACCCCGCTGGGAGAACCCACGACGAGGATTCTCACGAGATTGCGTCCATCGGTAGGATTGGGCGGATCGTCCGCCATTGGCGATGGAGTAGCGTTTCCGAGTTTGGATTGGCTATCGGATTCGCCATCGACTTGTAACATAGTGGATGTGCCTCCTGTAGGTGATTTCTAGAGGGGGTAAAGTCGCGCTTTAGGTCTGTTACACCTGGGGCGCGGCGTTTTTTATTTGTCAATTGCAGTATAGCACTCGTACATCACTTATGTACGAGTGCAGTCAAAAATATATGAGTGCAGTCATGAAGCAAGTTTTCGATCCCAAATCGCCCGACAGCGCATAATATCTATAGGGAAAACGACTTATGTAATATGGCAACACAAAGACCGAGAACTACCATCAGTTTTGACCCCAGCGACTACAAAGAGTTACAACAGTGGGCTGAGGAGGATTTTAGGTCGGTTCCCCAGTTAATTCATGTCATCGTCAAAAAAGCACTTATCGATCGTCGGGGAAAATCTTCCTCATCGACAAAACAAGGAGATGAATGAAGGCGTTCGGTGTGAACCCGTGCTGTGTCAACAGTCTCCTACGACGCAAAGGAAAATCACATCCTGGCAGGAAATAGTTCTTTCGTATCAAGGGTTGCCAGATTTTCCAGCTTTCGAGTCTTACCGCGACGAACTGCTGCCACCTGGCGAATCAGAATTGTTTTAGCTGGTAGACAAGTTTGCGTTCGGGTTGAAGAGGCGATCGAGCCATTTCACAAATGCCAAGGCGATCGTCTCGTCATCGCCGAGTACCTGTGCGGTAATCGCTTGTCCCATCGGCATACCCGGTTTTTTTTGCCATGCCAGCCACGTATGGATGAGGGCTTTGGCATGGTGGACGGAGGTGTAGCGGTTGAGTTGTTCCCGTTCGATTTCTTCAAGGATAGTGTCGGCTTTGGGGCGTAAATTATCGTCGGGGGACATCAGTCGGGCAACAAAATCTTCTAGCATTCCGGAAAGTTGATTGTCGGGCATCAGCCACACCCCAATGCGTGGTAATTCTGATTGTTCGTATACCCAACCATCTGCCGGAGGAGAGGAGGGAATCTGAGTGTAACCGCAGGATTTCAAGCGATCGCTAACGGATTGCCACCGGGCAGATAAATCGAGATCGGCATCAACCACAATTCCCAAGGTTTGTAAGTTCTCTTGTCGCAATCGATCGGGAATTCCTTTTAACAAAAGCTCGATTCCTTGCCCATCATTTTCTAAAGAATTCTCTTCTTCGGAAGGAACTTCGACAGAAAAGACTTTGGGAAGTTGATATTTTTGGCACAAAGCCCAAATCACGTGGCGATCGTTTTTTCCTTCGACTAATAATTGTTGGGGTTTGGGTTTCGGTGGTTTACGTCCTTTAGGCAGCAACGCACCTCAATACTTTGCCGTACCGCAATCTCTAAGTCGTCGGCATTATAAATCACGGGTTTGATAGTATCGTCTTTCCGGCTCAATCGAAATAATTGACCGATCGAGCTATCTTCACTTTCGGCTAAGGCTTCTTGAAACGCACAGATACAATCCCAGCTATGAGTCGTGGCGAAAACTTGGATATTGAGCTGTTTAGCGATCTCTAAAACAAATTTCCACATTTCGGTTTGAGCTGCATAATGCAATCCAATATCAATTTCATCAACTAGTAATGCTCCATTTTCTACCATTACTAATTTCATTGCTAGGGCCAATATTCGGTGTATTCCTTCTCCAAGGTTTCCGATTGGAATTGGATTTTCTCGATTGTGTATTTTAAAGAATATACCACTACGATCACTTGAATTATTGGTAAAGTTTAAGCGTTCTATATCTGAATTTAAAATTTTTAAAGCTCGAATAATTTTATCTTCTTTAGAAGTTAAAGCTATTTTATCCCACATCATCGATAATTTATTAAAACTAAATTTGTTAGTTGTAATAAATTGATACTTTGAGGTAGAAAATAAATGATTTAAGAAATTTAAATTTATCTCTAAAGGATTTTCGAGTAGACCATTTTCGAAGACAGGAATTTTTGCAATCTGCTTTTTGTCAACAAAAATAGATAACTGGAGTTCTGGAATTCCTAGTAAAGACCAAGATTCTGGTGTTAAGGATATCTCTTTTGTATCTAAAGTTTCTATACATATCTTGATAGACATATCTTTTCCACGAACAGAAAAGATATTTAGAAAAAGTTCTTGTTTGTCATTGCTTTCAAAAAATAAATTTTTGATTTGGTAAAACTTTTTATTTTCTGTAAGAAGAGTAATATTTCCTCGTAGCTCTAAAAGATAAAATAGTAAAATAGGTTGAGCTTTATTTAAAAATAAATATAAAGCTTCCAAAAAACTGGTTTTACCACTATTATTATCGCCAACAATTAAATTAACTTGAGAAAGTCGATCGATCTTGAATTCTTTTAACGATCGATAATTTACAACTGTTAAATCTTGCAACATACAAAATTCAATTTTGATTTAATTTTACTTATTATTCTAACCCCCCATCGTCGATTCGATCGCCCCTTCAGCGTGCAAAACGATCGCCCTGAGTTCCTCCAACACCTGCCCACTCGCCGACTGCCACAACCCGCGCTGATTCGCTTCTAGCATTCGTTCCGCCATATCTCGCAGCGCCCAGGGATTCTTATTCTGGATAAACCCTTGCACCTCTTCATCCAATAGATACGCCTGCGTCACCCCCTCATATATATAGTCCTCCACGCATTGCGCCGTGGCATCGTAGGCGAACAAATAATCCACCGTCGCCGCCATTTCAAACGCCCCCTTATACCCGTGGCGCATCACCCCGGCAATCCATTTAGGATTAATCACCCGCGATCGATAAACTCGGGCAATTTCCTCTTTCAAATGCCGCACTTTCGGGTTTTCCGGCACCGAACTATCCCCGAAATACGTCACCGGATTCTCCCCGCGAACCTTTCGTACCGCCGCCGTCAATCCCCCCTGAAACTGATAGTAATCGTCGGAGTCGAGTAAGTCGTGTTCCCGATTATCCTGATTGTGCAAGACAACTTGCATTTGGGCGAGGCGGTTTTCAAAGGCTTCCGGGGCAGACACGCCTTTGCCCGTTCCCGTATAGGCGTAACTACTCCAATTCAGGTAGGCGGTGGCTAAATCGCGATCGTCTTTCCAGTTTTGCCCTTCAATTAACCCCTGCAATCCCGCGCCGTATGCCCCCGGCTTAGAACCGAAAACTCGATAGCGCGATCGCAGTTTTGCCGCTTCCTCCGGCAATCCCAATTCCTGCCACCGTTGGGTTTCTGCTTGTACTTGCGCCGCCAGGGGGTTGAGTTCGGCGGGTTCGGCTAAATTCGCCACTGCCGCCACTGCCGAATCGAACAAGTCGATCAGATTGGCAAACGCATCCCGGAAGAAGCCGGAAATCCGCAGCGTCACATCCACCCGAGGGCGATTCAGCATTGCCAGGGGGATAATTTCAAAGTCCGTTACCCGGCGAGAAATGCCATCCCACACCGGCTGTACTCCCAGCAATGCCAGGGCTTCGGCAATGTCATCTCCCCCCGTTCGCATCGTAGAGGTTCCCCACACCGAAAGCCCCAGGGTTCGGGGATACTCGCCATTTTCCTGGGTATACCGTTCGATGAGAACCTCTGCCGCTTTGCGCCCCACCTCCCAAGCCGTTTCCGTGGGGATGGCGCGAATATCCACCGAATAGAAGTTGCGCCCGGTGGGTAACACATCCGAACGCCCCCGCGTCGGCGCGCCAGAAGCCCCACTGGGAACGAATCCGCCGCCTAAACCGTGGAGGAGGTTGGTGATTTCGCCTTCAGTTTGTTGCAACGCCGGGAGGAGGGTATCGCGAATCCAGATA
>NZ_JADEXN010000332.1 GCF_015207075.1 Zarconia navalis LEGE 11467 | reverse complement strand
CCTCTAAATACTGAAGTGCCGCCAATCCTGCCAGGGAATAGGGCGTAGCGCAAGCGTCCGTATAGTCGGAATGCAAAAACAAAACGTGGCGACGCAATACCCCATCGCCATCTACCCAAATATCGCTATAGCCTTGGCGGTTTTCCGGCACGCCGGGAGGGGGGGCAATACCGGGATTGTTGGGGTTGTCTGCCTGTCCGATACCGCACAAAGCAATGAGATTTTCGGATTCCCAAAGTTGCTGTAACTGCAAGTGTCCCGGTTCCACGGGGCGATCGCGAAAAATATCCAAGGCAACAACGCGGGGTTGGTGAACCTGCAAATCTTCGATCGCCTCTGCAAGAACTCCATCCGGTAGAGGAAAGCCATAACGGTTTACGTCCTCTTCTGTCGCTTCCACCACCAAAATTCGCGGATCGATCCCCTCTGCCGGACGCTGCCGCATCAAGAAATCGTATGCCCCCCACTCCCAACGCTGCAACCCACCAACCGATCGCACCCCCAATACAGCGATCGTCGCTACCGTTCCCAGAGCCAGTATCCGCTGCCAACTCAGGCGTTTCCTCGTCGCGGGTGATGACTCCTCCTTCGCCTCCCACAAGTCATCCCAAGTGGGGGCAACGCGATCGGGATGTTGGAAAATTACCGGCAGCCAACTGGCGCAGGGAAACTTCTTTTCCAATCCCTGCAACCGTTCCCTTGCTCGGCGTACCGCCAGATAAAACGGCTTTCCCCCGGCAAACGCTGTCAGAAAATACTTCAAAAATGCCTGGGCGACACGATCGGGAACCAACTCCCGCATCACCACCATCTGGGGAATTCGCAAATTGCTCAGTTGCTGCGCCAACCCCAATCCATCGCAGGAGTTGAAAATTGCCAGTTGCAACCCCCGCGCCACCGCCTGGTGTAAGGCAAACTCCAATTCGTCGATCGTTAAACTATCGGTGGGGTTGATATAAATCCGCCCGCGATCGCCCTCTGTGTGGCTGTGTCCGGCAAAAAAGAGGATATCCCAAGATTTATCCCAAAGTCGATCGTTGACTTTCTGTAATTGGGGTTTAACCAGGAATTCCACTTCTGCGTGGGGCAAACTGGCTAACAATTGGCGATCGGCTTCCACTTCGATCCCCTCATCGTGGCCCAAAATCGCCAAAATTCTTACCGTTGCTGTCCCTTTCGGCGAGGGTAGGGGTCGATCGAATTCCGGCAAACTCAGGGCGACTTCGGCATTGGGGTAGCGTCGGAAAAAATCCCATCGATGCCAGGGTAATTTCTGCAAATCCCGATCGCCCGTACAAACGAGTATCCGCACGTCGTCATCGCGGCTGAGTTCTTCGCGCAATCGCCGATCGATATTTTGAAACGGTGTCGATCTGAGCCAATCGTTGAAGCGATCGCTCAGTTCTCGCGCCGATCTCTGACATTCTCGCACCAAGCTGCCATCGTACTCTATCGCTTCGGGTTGGATGCGATAGGGGGCTTCGATTTGCCGATATTTCTGCTGCCAATGGGTTTCGAGAAATGCTGCCAACTCTGGGTTCGGGGGTAAGTTGCCGAACATTTCCAGTTGTCGGTTGCCATCGGTATCCATCTCCAGACGCACCCGACAGCCATCGTTCAAATTGCCATCGAGTATGAGAATCGATCGCTTGTTCGTCATCTATTCCTCCACTGCCACATCCCCATCGCATCAGTTCGGACATCGCGGAGTCCTCGTTATAGCAAACCCTACCCACCCAACCGGGGTAGGCACAGGGGCACTACCCCTACAGCTTTTTACATTTTTCCGGTCAACTCCGTGCCGAGTCAATGTTTTTGCAAACTGCGACAATTCGCGCAAGGCGCAAGGCTAATATCTGAATGCTTACAGTCGAGTTTAGATGAGAAAGGCTTCCGTCACGCTGGTATCTCCCAATGCCACTTTGATGCTGAACTCCTCTCCCGTCTCACCGCTAAATTTCAACTGAATATTTTTGGTACTTCGGGCTTCGGCTTGCATTACCGCCGCACCCGCCTCGTCGAGAACCATTAATTGCAGATCTTGCGGTAAATAAGTTCGATCGCCCGTCGGGTATATTTCCACACCAATTCCCATTTCTCGATCGGTTCTCGGTTTCAACCGCACCAACAGCGCCACTTCTTCTCCCGATCTCGCCAGCGTCAGCCGCTTCACCCGTTCGATCTGAGTTGGAGAACCCCGCAAAGCAAAACCCCGGTTCTGACTCCCCCGCCACGCCATTTGTGGGGGAGACAACAGCGATTCTACCGCATCCCAACCCGTATCGAATATATCGTTCAGCCATTGGTTGAGTTTGACTGAGTTTTGCAATTGGCTGGCGTACCGAAGAAATCCATCGAGCGATCGTAACTGGCTTAACGGTATTTCTTCGGTTCTAACTTGCCTCACAAATCCGATGAGTTTTGCTTTTTTTAGCGCCCGATCGAATTGCACGGCAAAATACCCTTTTCGATCTTGCCAAACCTCTTGTGGAACTCGTAATATTTCCTCATCTGGCAGTACCGGGCGGCACTCAAACGTACCGACTTCTTTAATGGCTAAATCGGCAACATCTAGAAAAGTTTGGATCGCCCGATCGTAACTTTCGCTATTCGATTTATCGGTATCAAACCCCATACACTGCAAATAGAAGTTAACAGCATACACCGCTAACGTATTCAGATAGACCTGTTTGCCCTGTTTGAGGGAAAACTGTCTCTGGCGAAACCGATCGGCCATTTGGTGGGCTTCTTGCCCCAAGGGAACGGTAAAGGTAAGGGATTTGGGGGTTCTGGATTTTTTCTTTGCCATCGTTCGACGATTGTCCTTGCGTGCAACTGAAGCTTAGCAACTTAGACTTGAAGATACTCTTTGAAAAAAGGCTTAAACTTGTGGAGTTGTTTTTTATAAAATTCACAAAGAGAAGAACTCGGAACGTTCAGCTCCGAAGATATTTCTTTCCATTTTCGGTCTTGCCAAATTTTAGCCATTGCCAAAAATTGAAATGTCGCTTGAGGCTGTCCTCGAACGTACTCTTTTCCAAACATATTATCCGGATTTTCTTCGATTAATTGTTTGAGTTGTTCTGATTGAGAAATATTTTTCTGTGGAGGTTGCCAACCGTCTAAATCTTCGAAGCTGGGACGGATAAAAAGAGAAGCTTTTTCTTGGGGCACTGACCCCACTCCTCCTCGTTGATATTTAGTCCATGCATCTATAAACCGTTTTGTCAATAAAAAATTACACCATGCCATCACATCTTTAGTTCGATCGTATTGTTCGATTTTTTGGCACATTTCCATCAAAGTGGCACTGAGTGCTTCATCGTACAAATCCTCATATATCGCAGATGGTAAGGGAAACGAGCTGCGCTGGGGATGCCCCAACCGTCCCGATGCCAAAATCTTTTCCACAAGTCGATTGAGAGCTTTTCGCCGCTCGTAGCTCCGAGGGGGATGCCCTCCGGCTTCTCGGGCCAGTTGATTGAGTTGTTCGTCGATCGGATCTTTATCTTTTGCCTCACTCATTTCTCGTGCCTAGTCTGTTCGTAGAATTGAGTCGCCCATTCACCATCATCAGAGCTTGAGTTCTATCTATATTTCGGCTCGATCGAACCCTTTTTTCGGGAGTCGCTCTTTTTGTTACAAAGCTTCATTTCATGCAGTTTTGACGGCAACGATCGCCCTTAGTAGAACTCGTGCTTCGCCTCCATCATGTTGGCGGGCAACAAATTAGATCCGGATCGCACGATCTCGCGCGGCAACGATTCGCGAAAAGCTCGATATCGAGAGGCGATACCATCCATTCTCCTTGGTTCGATCGCCCCGAACTCTGTAAAAACATAGAGGTATAGGTATATATTCCCGGTTCCATTTCCTGGGGAAGTTTGGATCGGTTATGGAGAGTGGGAGTTTCCCCACCAGACCGGATCGAAGCTTTCCCATCAATAGTTGTCAGGGGCCCGATCGGATCTAGAGCACTTGCAAAAGCCCGACCTTCAGAATCAGCTAGAACAGTTGTAAATATTGCGAACATCGCTACGAGTTTTCCACCTTGCAATTTCATCGATCGTGTTTCTCCGGAAGCAAGACAACGTTAGAGTTGAAAACGTTGACGTTGAGATATATCTATTTCTCAACGACCCTGCCAACCAGCACTGAATTACTCATTTCCCAAGTCGAAAATCCCAAGTTGAATTTGGGTTCTATAGGCGTTTCTGCTCGGGCGAGCGGATTTTTCGGCAAACCGGAGTTTTGTTACAAATCTTTATTCAATAATATCGAGACTAACTCCAGGCTCGTGTGCTCAAAGAACTTTGGAAACTGGAAAAATTTTGCAGGTTGAGTGTCGTCATCTCCACTCGCGACGCTCGATCGTCGCAGGTCATGGGGTGGTAGTAATAGAAGGACGCTATAACGATTGGGGAAACTTCGATTATTTAGGAGCAGGAAATGACGATAACATCCGCTTAGTTAGTCTAGCAAGCTGGAGTTTTGCTTGTATCGATCGCGAGCAAAGTTTTACTCAAATCTTGAAGAAACTCAACCGCAACCCCAGTTACCCCAGACTCCCCCAAAACGCCAATTACCAAGCAGAACAAAAACTGGCAATGGGCTATATTCCATTACCCCATTCCCTACGCCAAGGCAGTCAAACTATTTCCTGGTATCGCAGTCCCTTAATTCCCGATCGTAACATTCGCAATAATGCTGACTTTAGCCGCAATACAGATCGGCAAATTACAGGAATTATTCTGCGATCGCAAGTGGTTCCCGGCTGGCCAAGTTTAATTATTGATGGTTACTCTCAATCTGTGTCAGGTTTAGATTTTACTCCCCCAGACAATCTTTTACCCATTTTACGAATAGAAAAGTTAGCTAAAGATGTCTTAATTTGTTTGTTTGAAGGAGAAGTGAAAACCGTTGATATTTACCTCAAGGGGTGACAAGAAGGCTGAGTGGCGGGGAGAATGATGGTTTGAGCCAACACCCCAAAAAATTGGGGAGCACACAGCTCCCCAAAATCCAATGATGTTCCCTCAATTCTACCAAAAAGTCCTCTCTACCCATCTAAATCCCCGTCAACATCTGACGTTACAATTGTTAGTTTTACTCCTGCAAAGTCATCGTTAAGTTAAATTATCGACATTAGCAAATGTCTTTCTAGCCTCTTTGTCACCCCTTGAGGGATCGTAGAACCAAGAATCCCCCATCTTTTAAGTGGGGGAGTGTCAAGCCCTCATATCTCACCCCAATGCCAAACGCGATCGCCCCATTTGCTCGATAACATCCCGTAATTGACTCGATGCCTCATCCCGACCGTTTTCGGCAAAATGACGGGCGGCGAGTCGTAAGTCTTGCAGGGCGGCCGGTCGATTCCCGAGTTGATAGTAGATCAAACCGCGATTGGCGCGGGCTTGGGCTGAAGAGGGATCGAGGCGCAACACTTGGGTTAAATCTTCCACGGTGCGATCGACATCTCCCAAGCGATGGTAGGTGCAGGCTCGGTTGTAGTAGGCTCGGGCATTCTGGGTATCTAAAGCGATCGCCCGATCGAAATTCGTCACGGCTTCGGGTGGGTTATCGATACCCAAATACGCTAAACCGCGATCGATATAAATTGCAGCCTGCTGCATCGGTTCTAGCGACGACTCCGGTACGATGGCGCGATCGTAATCCTCGATCGCCCCTCGATAGTCGTGCAGTTCGTACCGACTTAACCCGCGATTGTAATAGGCGCGCGCGTCTCCGGGATTGAGTTGGAGAACCCGATCGGTATCGGCGATCGCTTCTGGATATCGACCAGTGCGATAGCGGGCTAAACCCCGATTGAGATAGGCTTCCCGATTGCTCGGATCTAGTTCGATGGCTTGGGTGCAATCAGCCAGGGCTTGCGGGTAATTCCCTTGGTAAATATAGACCAAACAGCGATCGCTGTAAGCTGCGGCCAGGGTGGGATCGAGTTCGATGGCGCGGGTAAAATCTTCGATCGCCTGGGGGTAGTCTCGGGCTTCAACGGCGATCGCTCCTCGTTGCAACCATTTTGTTCCGGTGCCGCGAGTTCCGACAATCTCACTAGCCCCAACCCAGAGCGCCCCGAAACAGGCGA
>NZ_JADEXN010000331.1 GCF_015207075.1 Zarconia navalis LEGE 11467 | reverse complement strand
GCAGGTGGGGGAGATATCGCAGTTGAGGGCGGCACCGGGGTCGAAAAACACCTGACGCAACATCGATAGCAAGTAGATGGGAGTCAGAATCACTCCCACAGCGGAGAGGAAAATCGTCAGGGCGCGGAAAGAAGCGCTGTAAATATCGCTGGTCGCCAAGCCGACAAAGACGGCGATTTCGCTGGCAAAACCGCTCATACCCGGAAGCGCTAGGGATGCCATCGCCCCGACGGTAAAGAGGGCAAAAACTTTGGGCATCGCCTGAGCGATACCGCCCATTTCGTTCATCGCCATCGTGTGGGTGCGATCGTAGGTGACACCCGCCAGGAAGAACAGGACCGACGCAATCAAGCCGTGGGAGAGCATTTGCAGTAATGCGCCGTTAATCCCCAAATCCGTAAAGGAGGCAATCCCCAACAAGACGAATCCCATGTGGGAGACGGAAGAATAAGCCAGACGTCGCTTCATATTCGTCTGGGCAAAAGAGTTGAACGCGCCGTAGACGATATTAACAACACCCAGAATGGCGAGGAACGGAGCAAAGTAAACGTGGGCGTTGGGAAGCAGTTCCAGGTTCAGTCGAATCAGTCCGTATCCACCCATTTTCAGCAGCACCCCCGCCAGAATCATCGAGACGGGAGAGGAGGCTTCGCCGTGGGCATCGGGCAACCAGGTGTGGAGGGGGAAAACCGCAAGCTTCACACCGAAGGCAACCAGCAATCCTGCGTAGAGTAGCAATTCTAGGGCTAAGGGATAATGCTTGGTGCCTAACTCCACCATATCGAAGGTAAAGTTATTACCGGCAAAAGCCAGACCCAGAGCGGCAACCAGAATAAATATAGAAGCCGCTGCGGTGTAAATTAAAAACTTCGTGGCCGCATACTGACGCTTTTTACCTCCCCAAATGGAGACGAGTAGATAGACGGGAACCAGTTCGAGTTCCCACATAATAAATAATAAAAGGATATCTTGAGCGACGAATACGCCAATCTGTGCTGCATATAGCAACAGCATCAGAAAGTAGAACAAGCGCGGTTTGATATCAACTTGCCAGGATGCGAAAATCGAGAGCGTGGTGACAAATCCGGCGAGGAGCACCAAGGGCATGGAGAGTCCGTCAACGGACACCGCCCAACTCAAACCAAGTTGAGGTATCCAAGTGTACTTCTCCACCATTTGCACGGCATGGTTGCTGGGATCGTAATGCGTCCAAAATGCATAGCACATTAAAGCAAAATCTACAACCCCAACCCCGAGGGCGTACCACCGCACCCTGTGACCTTTAGTACTGGGTATCAACGGGATGAGAAAAGCGGCAATGAGTGGAAACAGGACGATCGCACTCAACCAAGGGAATTTATCTACGATCATTAGGAATAAGGAAAAATACTTATTTTCATTAATTCAATTATCATACTACATTTTGTAAATTTATTTTATAAAATTTTAAGATTTTTCTACCGATTGAGTGTAATTTGCGATCGCGAGTTCGCCTCGATGTTTTATCTCACGGGGGTTTGCCTCGAGGACATGACCCGTCAGACCGAGGCGGAGTCGGAGTGGAGGAAAAATCTCAAAAATTTTCTCAAATCGTTGTTTGGATTAAAGTGATGAGGGCAAACCAACTCACTCTCGGGTTGAAGGATGAAGCCCAAAACGGCAACTGATTGCATTGGGCTTCATCCTTTAACCCCACCGATATCCTCAAGTTTTGTCAGCCAGTCAGGTTAAAACCTGACTGTTTTAACCTGACGATAACTTTTTAAAAGTAAAGACAAGCATCGGATCGGCAAACCTGAAACGATGAATTAAAAATTATGTTAGTTATCCGTTCTTCTTATTATACAATATTAAGCAATCATAAATTTTTTGCCCACATGGAATAGAAAGCTCATTGAAAAGCTTTCATCTTTTCAATGGCAGAGTTTAGCGATTCTTGGCTCTGATAATTTAATTGTTGTTTTAATTTTTGTAGCTCCAGCGTTACAGCTTTTCAGGCAACTGTTAAGTGCCATTTTTAGTCAAGCGATCGCGCTTGCTGGTTTTTTCCATCATACAGATTGGTTGAAAGACTCATGAACTTGCCAATCTCTGGGCAATTACTTGATATTGATTGCGCCGACAAGACTACCCGATTTTGCACTTTTGAATCGTGAATCATTTAACTTTATTTACCATAAAATCTCGAGAGTTCTGGAGCGGTCGCCACTTAAGTTCGAGTCCTTCAAATGGGGCGAGATGTCGATACTTTTCCCGTTGCGGGCAGCTTCGTGGGTCGGTGACAACCAACGCAGATTCGATTTAAATCGCTCGATTCAAGCAAGTTTCGTTCTCCAATCTCTCGGTGCGTTCAAATGAAAATTACAAATCATATCCATTTCAAAAATGTACGCGGCGATGTATTTGGCGGTCTGACCGCAGCAGTTATCGCCCTTCCCATGGCTTTAGCATTCGGGGTTGCCTCCGGTGCCGGCCCGGCAGCCGGTCTTTGGGGCGCTATTCTCGTGGGCTTCTTCGCCGCTTTCTTCGGTGGTACGCCTACCCTAATTTCCGAACCCACCGGCCCGATGACCGTAGTGATGACGGCCGTAATCGCCCACTTCATTGCAGCCAACCCCGACGATCCTGTAACCGCGATGGCGATGGCATTCACCGTCGTCATGATGGCCGGTGTTTTCCAAATCCTGTTCGGTCTCCTGCGGCTTGGGAAATACGTGACCCTGATGCCCTACACCGTCATTTCCGGATTTATGTCCGGTATCGGTGTCATCCTGATTATTCTGCAAACCGCCCCATTTCTAGGGCAAAAAGGTCCCCCAGGGGGCGTTCTGGGAACCGTAACCAGCATCCCAGAATTGTTCGCCAACATCAACCCGATCGAAACCATTCTCGGGGTGATGAGCGTTGTCATTATCATCTTGACCCCCAAATCGGTCAAGCGTTTCGTACCGCCCCAGCTTGCAGCTTTGATTTTAGGTACGATCGCATCGTTGGTCTTCTTCTCCGATGTCGATATTCGCCGGATTAGCGACGTTAGTGACAACATCACGATCGGTTTGCCGAGTCTTGTCGTTCCCACCTTTAGTGCGAACCAGATGCAAGTCATGTTTGCCGACGCCATCGTTTTAGGGATGCTCGGCTGTATCGATGCCTTGCTCACCTCTCTGGTGGCCGACAGCTTGACTCGCACCGAACACGACTCTAACAAAGAACTCATCGGTCAAGGAATTGGCAACCTCGTCTCCGGTCTGTTTGGCGGAATTCCTGGAGCGGGAGCCACCATGGGAACCGTGGTGAATATCCAAACGGGCGGTCGCACGGCCCTCTCGGGTATCACTCGCGCCCTGATTCTCCTGGTGGTCGTCCTGTTTGCTGCACCGCTGACTCAAAGTATTCCCCTCGCTGTGTTGGCCGGTATCGCCCTCAAGGTGGGTATCGACATTGTGGACTGGGGTTTCCTCAAGCGCGCTCACAAAATTTCTTGGAAAGCAGCGCTAATTATGTATGGGGTAATTCTGCTGACGGTCTTTGTGGACTTAATTGTGGCAGTTGGTGTTGGGGTCTTCGTTGCCAATATTCTCACCATCGAGCGTTTGAGCAATTTACGCTCGGAAGACGTTAAGGCGATTACCTACGACGATGAAGAAATTCACCTGCACAAGGAAGAGAAAGAATTGCTCGATCGCGCTCAGGGTCGCGTGGTACTGTTCTATCTGAGCGGACCGATGATTTTTGGCGTGGCCAAAGCAATTTCTCGCGAGCATATGGCCGTTGATAACTTCGATGTCTTGATTCTCGATCTCAGCGACGTACCCATTTTGGGGGTAACGGCATCCTTGGCTTTAGAAAATGCCATTCAAGAAGCCGTGGAAAAAGAGCGTCAGGTCTTTGTCGTGGGAGCAACAGGCAAGACCCTCAAGCGCTTGAAATCCTTGGGTCTCGATCGATTTGTTCCCGAGGAGAATATGCAGTTCGATCGCCTCGAAGCACTCCGGCAAGCGGTGGCAGTCGTTACGCGATCTGGGTCTGAACCTCCCGCCAGTGTCGGTTCTCTAAACGTAGGAACCTCTGACATCTAAACGAATTCCCATCAACGAATTCCCACAGAAAACCCGATCTCTGGCTTGTACGGAGATCGGGTTAAAATTTAAAGACTTCGTAAAGGTAGCGTTCTAAGAAATTTCCTCACTCGCTTTCATTCGATTAGAGAGTTCCAAAAGTGGAGAAAACGGGCAGAAACGAAGATAAACTCTCAAATCCAGAGATAGGATTCCTCTGCAATACAGCTCGATCGGGCAGGACAATTCGCTCCTCGAATTGCCGATAATTGCCGAGATTATGTAAAGATTTAATGAAGATTGAGGGGAATGACTGCAATTTATTCAGCACTACTCTTATAATCACTTGTGATTCTACTTACGTGCATCTACTGAGTGTTCTGTCAATCCAAGCCTAATAAGTAGGTCGTTTTTCTCCAAATATCCAGTGTTGCAGAAAAGCCGTCAAGTCAAAACACAAGGTTGTTGCCATCGGGTGCTATATAAACGATAGTTAGTTTTTTTAGCACTGGATATTTATTTATTAGGCTTTTAGCCATTGAGATTTGGATTGAATCGCCATTTTAAAGCAGTTAGATCGCTTTCTAACTTCAGAGTCCCGATGGGATAAACTAGGGCGATCGCTCCTGACTTTATTTACGATAGATTTGCCGTTGCAAACGCAAGTGGTTTCTCCCGATACAAACTTAGAAATATCTCGAACTGAGTCTCATCGTAATGTGGGTTGCACTCCGTAGATTCCCTGAGATTTTTGAGCCGTTTGCTCGTCTGGATAAATTTCGATCGGATTAGCTCATCATCCGATCGAAAACGTAATTTTTTTTGAGATAAGATAGACCTGTAGAGATTAACGTGCGGTCGGATTCGCTCTCAACCGATCGAAAGTTGAGGGATCCAAAATACATTCGCTAGCGGTTTTAGAATCGACTAAACAAGTCTGAATCGACAAGAAATCCCTTGAAAAACGCTCACAATTAAAACGCGATATGAGGCGCTCTCTTTCACTAATGAAAGACGATAAATACTGGTTGCTGGCTCTAGCAGTCGGACTTGTCGTCATTCACATCACGCTCACCGATAAAATCCAAAGCATTCGCATTCTCAGTATGGTGGTGATTTTCTGGGGCGCGATTTTATCCATGCTTTGGGATCGCAAAGATACTCTTCGTTTAGAAAGTAACGTTTTTTCGATCGTTTTCGGCACGGTTATTCTGACTCTAGCCTTACTCAAAACCACTCAGCTTGCGGGAGACACGGTCTTTCTACAAACTTTGCCCTTAATTTTTGTGGTGGGACTGGGTTCGATCGCCTCTGGAATCAAGGGACTCAAGCAATATTGGCGAGAACTGATTGCTTTTTGCATTCTCGCATTACCTGGAGAAGCATTCTCTCAACCCATCGGATGGACGATCGCACTCCTCACACCAGAAACGATTGCCACGGTGACAGCCCAATGTTCGACATTTTTGCTTGAAGTTCTCAACTTTGAAGTCACCCTCGACGGTGTTTTAATTTATCTTCCCAATTCCGTTGTTGAAGTTGCCGATGCCTGCGCGCGCTTGAGAGTTTTAGATTTTCTATTGAGATTATCGATTCTCTTTCTATTCATGTTTCCCACCGATCGATGGGGAAAAATAATTGCTCCTCTCTCTGCAATTATTGTCGGGTTTACGATTAACGTCATCCGAATTTCTCTCATGGCTCATTTAGCAGCAACCAGTGAAGAAGCATTTCACTACTGGCATACCGGAGAAGGATCGCAAATTTTCTCCGTTATCTCGATTCTTCTTTTTGGTTTGGTTTGCTTTTGGCTCATTCGTCCGGAATACAGCAGCGAAGGCGGATAATAAGCCGGATTAATCGATCTAAAACAAGGGTTGCAGTATTTTTGACGATCGTCTAGAAAGAACTATTCAATCGCAGTTATATAGCGGTTATCAATCTGTTGAAGTACAGAGTTTCTGGTTTTCGGGAATGGGGAATGGGGAATGGGCACTTCGACAGGCTCAGTAACCAGGAATGGGGAATGGGGAATAGGAAATAGAATTTGGGTGTAC
>NZ_JADEXN010000330.1 GCF_015207075.1 Zarconia navalis LEGE 11467 | reverse complement strand
AAACGACCCACCCGACAACGATCGATCGTACTGACGGCTAAATACTGAATGCTTGTGAATAATATCAAGTTCGGTTAAAGACTTACAATTTCAGTTCGGGTGAGCATTGGGGGCATGGGGAGAGAGTTAGAGAAAAAATTCAGCAATTGCGCTCTTTTTGTCACGAATTATCCGAACTTGATATAAATTATCCATTGCGGCTCCCTCAAAATTGCGATCGACAAGAGAACAGAATTTGATAAAATCGAGCTTTCGTTGCCTTCATTAATCCTATGAAATTTGAATACACTTATACCCGCCTCAACGTTGCCGACTACGAAGCGTGCAAACAATTTTACAGTCAAGTTTTGGGCTTTGAAATTGCGTTTGTAGACGATAACGATCGATATGTCGAACTGACAACGGGAGACACTCGGATAACGCTATTCGATCGGAAAAACTTAAAAGAGTTTGTCGGACAAAAAGAAACCCTCACTTACGATCGCCATTATGCCGGTATTGCCCTGAGCTTTCAAGTCGCGAATTTAGAAGAAGCGATCGCTCATTTACAATCGAACGGTATAACATTAGTCAATCAGCCATGGGATTTTCCCGATCGGGGTTTTATTTCTGCATGTTTTCGCGACCCCGATGGCAATCTCATCGAGTTGCAGCAGCTTTTACTCGATACGATAAATGGTTGAAGCGCTCGAGTGGAATCAAACTGCGACGTGGGTTGACAAATTCACCGTTGTATGAATTTAAATAGCTAGTTTATTCTAGGTAAAAAGATGGAAAACTCTCAAGAAGATTCCCAAGACATTATCGGTTCTCAACTGACCGACATTCAAAACTTACTCAAACAATTCAATACTCGCTTATCGGCGATCGAATCGCAGCTCGAGAAAGACTCCACCCCCTCAGATTCCTCCACTGATATTGGCGATCGTCTCGATCGAATCGAGAAAAACTTACTTCTAATTCCCGATCTTTATCGATACAGAAAACTACAAAATCATCTCGCTTCTGGCGAGTGGTCTGATGCCGACTACGAAACCATTCATTTAATTTTGGATATTTCCGGAGAATCCGAGCTAGAAAATCTAACCCCCAGCGAAATCGAGCAGTTTCCCTGTAATGCCCTCAAGACTATCGATCGACTGTGGCGCGAGTATAGCGACGGTCGCTTTGGTTTCCTAACTCAACTCGAACTCTATCAAAGTATCGGTGGAGATTTAACCTCAACCATCCGACAAGATCGAGCGCTCGTGGAGAAATGGGGGGACAAAGCGGGGTGGCGAGTCAACGGGAAATGGCTCAAATGTAGCGAGTTAGACTACTCCCTATCGGCTCCGGAAGGATGCCATCCCTCGCGGTGGTGGAATTCTCCCTACGGCTCGAAAATGACGAACTATTTCCTCGCCCGCTTGATGGCGTGCGAACTGACTGGATGAATCACCCCAGACCCCCCTTACTCCGACTATATATCGCGGGAGAAAACGATCGCGATCGTCATGCCACTTGGTTAGAGCTATTCTTCGACTTGGTATTCGTCTTTGCGATCGCCGAACTCGCCCACCAACTCCACAGCGATTTGAGCTGGACGGGCATCGCGGGATTTGCCGCCCTGTTCGTTCCCGTTTGGTGGCTGTGGATCGACTTTAGCTACTACGCCGACCAGTTTGATGTCAACAACGGCCCCTATCGCCTAGTGATGCTCGGGGTCATGTTTGGATTGGTGGTGATGGCCCTGACGGTTCCCGACGCACTGGATGGCGGTGCTGCTGAGTTTGCCACCATGTACGCGACGCTGCGGCTGGTCATCATTTTTTTATACGTGCAAGCATGGCGGTTCGTTCCTCAGTCGCGAGAACTCACCGCCCGATACGTTCTGAGCTTTTCCGTTGCCTTTTTCCTGTGGCTGATATCCATTGCCATGCCAGAACCCACTTGCTTTTGGCTGTGGGCTGTTGCCCTACTCATTGAGATTTCCAACGGCCCGATTACCTACCTAACCATTCGCTGCGTACCCACTCAAAACTCCCACATGGACGAGCGGTTCGGTTTGTTTGTCATCATCGTGTTGGGAGAAGCCATCATTGCCGTCGCAACCGGCGTGGCCGAAACTGACTGGCAGTTGGGTAGCATTCTGACGGGGATCGGTGGCTTTGTGGTTGCGGTGAGCCTATGGTGGATGTATTTCGAGCGAGCCGATGAGTCTGTCATCAACCAGGCATTGCGGGGGGGCAAAATGGACTTGCTCCGGTCTTATATCTACGGCTACAGCCACATTTTCGCGTTTATGGGCATTGTTGCCACCGGAGTGGGGATTCAGTTTGCGATCGAAGCCGCAGCCGGTCATAGCTTTGGAACCGAGGCTCGCACCGTTCTCTGTGGCGGTGCGGCGATCTTCCTGATGGGGGTGACGACTTTGCAGTGGGCCTCTCCGAATCCCTTGCCTGGGAAGGTTATCGCAGCACGATTGACGACGGCCGCTCTAACGGTTCTTCTGATTCCCGTCGGTGTCTGGCTGTCTCCTCTGGCGATCGTTGGCTGGATTTCGATCGCGTTTGTTGCTCTCAATCGATTTGATGGTATTCCTTTACCTGCCGGACAGGTGTGAGGGGGGGAGCACTTCGACAGGCTCAGTGACCGGGGACGGGGAGACTGACAGGTGTAGTTTTTTTACAATTAGGAAGAGTTGTGGGCAAAAAAGGAGTCCATGGGAGTGTGAGGAAAATGCCGCCAAGGAGAAAGGCGAATGGGCAAATTGTTGAGTAAATTGGCAATCAGTGCAATCGAACCGAGGAGAAAACAAGACAGGGAGCGTCCCGATTGAAGTTGTGGGGAGGTCACAGAGTCGGAGTGTTCGGCATGACCCCCAAGAATAATCATCCAGAGAGTCGCCACAGCCAGAACTAACCAAAGTCGTTCGGCTCGTTGAGGGTCGAGTAAACGGGTACGATGCCATTGCCAGCCATCAGATTTGAGATCTCGGTAAACACATTCGGTCGAAGAACGTAGACCGTACCAAAGAATATCTGCCTGTGTCGGGTCAAGGTCAGTGACAACCAACCAAGGGTCTTTGTAGTCGGGTTCCCAACGAGCCAGAAGAGTACAACGAAGAGGACGAGTCCTGAAGCAGACCACTAGACCGGACCAAGAGAGTCCGGGGTGATGGACCAACTTAGCCAGGGGTCGCCATGTGTTTTGGTCGCGAAGACGATAAGTGCCTTGGTGGTTGATACGCAAAAAAGGATGCCAGCCTGCATTTTGAATACATTCATAGAGCCAGTCGGCATACAAACCTCGGTCAGCGGTCACAATCACCTCAAAGTGAGGAGGAATCACACCTTGAACCTGTTGAATGAGTTGAAGCCAGTGGGGTTTCCAACTTCCGGGTTCCGTGGCATGGACAATTGTCCATGCCACAGGAATGCCACACCCAGCTAGCAACACGTTCATCGAAAGTACAGTAAACTTTTGACCGATGCTGGTGGCATCAACCGCCAAAGCGATGCGTTCTACATTTGACGGTAGCAAACTCATCACCCACAACAGTAATGGAGCAAAGCAACTACTTACATCGAGATGACGACGATGCTGCCCTTTTTTAGCGTTGGCTTCTTGATACCATTCTTTTAACCTCTGTCGAACGGTATTGGTTTTTTCCCCATTCACCCCGGCGATGAATTTTGAGACTCGGGTTAAACTGCTAGATTTAGTCATCACCACACCGAAGCTCCATGTCGCGAGTCCTATAGCTTGGGGCAAAGACAGGTGGGGCATTTGCTTGGAGACTATCGACGACCAATCTTTGAGATGCTGATTTTTCAACATTTGGCTTCCTCGAAGGCTATTGTTGAGTGACCACTCGCGCGGGGAACACGAATAAACGATTGCTCTGACTCGGCTCAAATTTCCCTTCGAGCGAGCGCCCTGTCAACCGAGTCGCGGAACCATCTTATTTCCCCCCATTGTCAGTCCACACTCACTCCTTTGTAAAAAACCTACACCTGTCAGGCTCCCCCAGCTCCCCCAGCTCGCCTCACGAGGAATTATAAGTGTTTAACCGAACTTGATGTTATGCCCCATTCTCCATCCTCACTTCTTCGTCAAGTCGATAAATTGAGCTGGAGAAACCCGCCAGAGTTGTTCCAAACGATTGGCTGGAATGGTCATATAGAGAATATCTCCTTCACACAGACGCGCTTCGAGTAAATCCCACGCATGGAAAATTTGACCGGGGGTTTTGAGATAGAGAGGAACGAAATCGCTTTGCATTGCTGCCTCTTTGACGCGCTGGCCGCAAAAGGGGTGCCCGGCGGTAATTTTCATCGATAGGGCAATCCACAGACTCCCCGCTGTCATGCCGTTGCCAAACACTCTCCCCCCCAAAGCCGCTGCGGCAAAGGCCGGGGCCGCCAACTCGATCGGGGAGAGAACTGAGTCGAACTCGAACACTTGCTGGACGCGGAGGGCAAACTGGGGATCGCGATCGCGGACGATGACGCGCAAGTTTGGAACCAGACCCTTTGCAGTTAGGGCAATTTCGAGGTTGGTCATGTCATTGCTGGTGACGGCCACCAACGCTTCGCAGGTATGGATATTCGCTGCTGCCAGGATTTCGGGGACGCTGGCATCCCCCTGAATGACGGGAACGTTGAGAGATTGAGCCAGACCTAAATATCGACCGTTGGGATCGCACTCGATGGCGACCACTTCGCATCCATCGAGCTGAAGTTGCTTGACGGTCTGGACGCCAATCCCCCCTAATCCGCAGACGATATAGTGATGTTTTGGGGGAATTGGGGCGGCTTTCCATAACTTTCGGAAGCGAGTTCCCAGGATCAGATCGTTGAGTAGGGCGTAGCAAATACCAATAACGCCAGCGCCGACGAGCATCATCGCCGCCGTGAAAATTTTAATGAACCCTGGGGCTTCTTCGGCAACTTCTTCTTGTCCCCCCGCACCGGTAATCATACCCACGGAAAAGTAGAGGGCATCGACGAAGGAGGTTTCTGAATTGATGGCGGTATAGGTGAGAGTGGCCAGAAAAATTGTTAGGAGTAGCGTCAGGACAACGAGAACTGCCGACTGGGTTTGCTCGCGCAGTTGCCGCAAGCGAGTCATCAGTTTGGTGAACTTTTGCCGTAGGGATTTTTTGACCCGGATGCTGGGTTTGGTGGCGACAATGAGACGATCGCCCACTTGTACGCGATTGCCTTCGAGGACGGCAGAAACTAGATCGGTGTTACCTCTCGCGGGTAGGTAATAAATCAGCATTCGAGATAGATCGTCCCAGAGTTCCGGCAGCGAGAGACCGTTCCAGGGATGGTTGCGATCGATGTATTCTTCGTGCATCGGCCAAACTTGTTGGTAGAGGGTCAGTTGACCGATAGCTTGGGAACCGAGGGCGGCAAAGGCGAATACGGGAGCGGCTAAAGCGGAGACGCTCAGACTGACGTGGGCCGCAAGAGTGCGATCGACCCGATCGCCCAAACTGGTATTGAAAAGGCGGTTGACGATGTAAATTTTGGGGTTGAGCAGACGAGCTTGCACTAAAATCGCCAGGTTCAAAGAATCGTCCGAACTCGCCAGTATCAGGGTGTGAGAGTCCAGAATCCCCGAAGCAATTAAGGTGGCGCTCGATCTGGCATCGCCCACAACGATATTTTCCGTCTCGTGGGGTAACGCTCGATTACTGATCCCCACGACAAACGTTCCCTGCTGTCGTAACAATGAAAAAATTTTATACCCAGTGCGACCCAAGCCGCAGACAATAATTCGGGGTTTCATACTTCTAGATGTCATCAATATTTGAGGAACCGGTGCATCCCGATGGTGACGCGAGTGACGGGATACTCTCGCGAAAAACGGTTCGTTGGCGCGATCGCCACGTCTGGTTAGATCGTGGCGTAATTGTTGCACCCCTTACTGTAGCTCAAAATACTTTTGACGGTAGGATGTGACAGGATTTGAAGCGCGCGGTTACCCCATCGAGCCGGGGTAGGCACAGGGGCACTACCCCTACCTGTCAATTGAGTTTTGAGAGATAGATTTTCTCCCAATCTTCCCCTCTCCCCCTCCAAACGTAATCCCTCATTGCGCATTGGTGACTGGTATGGGCTGTATTCAC
>NZ_JADEXN010000329.1 GCF_015207075.1 Zarconia navalis LEGE 11467 | reverse complement strand
GTCTAGGGCTTCAAACTGCAGGCGAGCTTGCAAGCCGTGGAGAACTTGAGCCAGGGCATCGGCAAAGGGGCGAGTAGCCAGTACCTGTTCTTGGGCGCGACGGACGCGGGCGGCAGCCACCAGACGCATCGCTTCGGTAATTTTTTTGGTATTCTTGACCGTCTTAATGCGATCGCGAATTGCTTTGAGATTGGCCATAACGAAGAACGATGAACGATCGAATTGAAATTAAAAATTGAGAATGGAGGGTGTGTCGCAAAAGCGCAATTCTCCATTCTCAACTTGGCGAGCTTTTAGCTAGAAACGAGGAAGGTTTGCTTAAATTCGCTGATACCTTCTTTGAGTAGCGTATCGGCTTCTTCCGTTAGCACTTTCTGGCTTTTAATAATTTCGCCGTACTTGGGTTTGCTGGTGCGTAGGTAATCCCGCAATCCGGTGGTGAAGTCGGTGATTTTTTCCAGGGGAATATCGTCGAGGTAGCCGTTGATACCGGCATAGACGATCGCCACTTGTTCGCTTAGGGGCAGGGGTGAGTTCTGGGGCTGCTTGAGGATTTCCCGCAGGCGCTGACCCCGAGAGAGTTGGTTCCGAGTCGATTCGTCCAGATCGGAGGCAAACTGAGAAAAGGCTTCGAGTTCATCGAACTGGGCCAGTTCGAGCTTAATTTTACCCGCCACTTTCTTGATGGCTTTAGTCTGGGCGGCAGAACCCACTCGCGACACGGAAATACCGGGGTTCACGGCCGGACGCTGACCGGCGTTAAACAGATCGGAGGAGAGGAAGATTTGCCCGTCGGTAATCGAGATTACGTTGGTGGGGATGTATGCGGATACGTCACCAGCTTGGGTTTCGATAATCGGCAGGGCGGTCATGCTGCCTTCGCCGAGTTCCGGACTCAGTTTCGCCGCCCGCTCCAGCAAGCGAGAGTGGAGGTAAAACACGTCTCCGGGATAGGCTTCCCGTCCGGGGGGACGACGCAGCAGCAAGGACATCTGACGGTAGGCCTGAGCTTGCTTGGAAAGGTCGTCGTAAACCACCAGGGTAGCTTTGCCCTTATACATGAAGTACTCAGCTAAGGCTGCACCGGTGTAAGGAGAGAGGTATTGCAGGGTGGCCGGGTCGCTGGCGTTGGCGGCGACGATGATGGTGTAATCGAGCGCACCACGATCGCTCAGGACTTTGATCACCTGGGCGACGGTGGACGCTTTTTGTCCCACGGCGACGTAGACGCAAATCACGTCCTCGCCTTTTTGGTTGAGGATGGTGTCGATGGCGATCGCCGTTTTACCGGTTTGTCGGTCGCCGATAATCAGTTCTCGCTGACCCCGACCGATGGGAATCATCGCGTCGATGGCGGTAATTCCGGTTTGCATCGGTTCGTACACCGACTTGCGATCGATGATACCGGGGGCGGGAGATTCGATCAGGCGGCTTTCGTTGGTGTCGATGTCGCCTTTGCCGTCGAGGGGACGACCTAGCGCGTCTACGACCCGACCGATGGTGGCTTCTCCCACGGGCACTTGAGCAATTTTACCGGTGGCGGTGACGGAAGACCCTTCTTGGATCTCGTTTCCGGCCCCCATTAGCACGGCCCCGACGTTATCTTCTTCGAGGTTGAGGGCGATACCGATAGTTCCGTCTTCAAATTCGAGCAGTTCTCCGGCCATCGCGTTTTCCAGGCCGTAGATGCGGGCGATGCCGTCGCCGACTTGCAGCACGGTACCGACGTTGGTGACTTTAAGGTCGGCATCGTACTGCTCGATTTGCTGCTTGATAATGCTGCTAATTTCGTCTGGTCTGATCGCTGCCATAATTTTGTCCTTCGTTCTTTATCCTTCTTCAGTGACTTTGAGGTCTGCGTCGTACTGCTCGATTTGCTGCTCGGTCGTGCTGCTAACTTCGCCGGGTCCGATCGCTGCTATAGCTTTGTCCTTCGTTCTTTATCCTTCTTCCTGAGGAAATCGCCCCAAAAATTAATTTGCGCGCGTTAGCTCAAGTTCACCGCAAGGCGGCGCAGTTGTCCTCGCAGACTTGCATCGAGAACTTGCGATCCGACTTTGATAATCACGCCGCCGATGATATCGGGGTCGATTTGAGTTTCGATTTCCACTTCCCGCGCCCCGGTCAAATCTTTGACTTTAGATTCGATCGCATCTCGTTGAGAACCGGTCAACTCCACCGTCGAGGTCACTTCGGCAAGGACGGTTTGGTTGCGTTCGCGTAGCAGCGACCGATACCGACGACAGACTTCGTCGAGAAACAAAATCCGTCCCCGATCGACAAGTAGCATCAGAAAGTTGAGAGTCGTCGGGTCGATTTCCGACTCGGCGACCCGTCGCAGGACGGCTTTCTTATCGTCGGGGGCGATGATGGGATTATCTAAAAACGCCTCTAGATCTTCTGACTCTTGCAGGAGTTGCTGCAAATCGGCCATATCTCGCCCGATGCGATCGGCTAAATCGCGATCGTCGGCGATCGACATCAAGGCTTTGGCGTAGGGATCGGCAATTTGGGCCCCCATAGCACCACTTCTCATCCCTTACCTCCTAGCAATGCGATACTACGATCGATGGATTTTTCTTGGGCAGATCGATCCATACGTTCTTTAAGCTGGGCTTCGGCGCTCTCGATGGCCATTGCCGTCACTCGCGTCCGTAACTCGGCGATCGCCCGCTCTCGATCTGCATTTAGATCTTGACTTGCTGACGCTTTCATGCGTTCGATTTCTTGCTCCGACTGTGCCATAACTGCTTCTTTTGCAGATTTGGCTCGTTCTTGAGCTTCCGATCGAATGCGCCCGGCTTCGGCTTGAGCTTGGGTTAACTGTTGTTGGGCATCGGAGAGGGCGACTTTTGCCGCTTGTGCCCTCTGTTCGACTTCTTTGATGCTCGTTTCTATATTCGCCCGTCGTTCGCCCAAGGCTTTGGTTAAAATACCTCGACCGAAATAGACGAGTACGCTAATAATAATGGCTAGGTTAACGATGTTGGATTCCAATAGATTGAAATGGAGTCCAAACCCTTTTTCTTCTGTTGCTAGCCACAAAAATGTTTCCATTTTCGCCTTTATATCCTTTGTGGTTTTTTGACCGGGGCGCGAGTTACCGCCGATGTGGCAAATCGACCCTGGCGATCGCTGATTTGTCGAGTTCTTAACCCAAAAGTTTTTCGAGCATCTGGTGGCTGAGGGCGCTAACTTCCTGCTCTAAAGACTGCATCGCTGCTTCTTTTTCTCGAGCAATTTCCGCAGCCGCTGCTTCTCTAGCTTCTTGTGCTTCCTTTTGAGCTTCAGCTATTCTGCCATTAGAAATTTCTTGGGCTTCACTTTGGGCGGCAACCACGATGGCTTGAGCTTCTTTGCGAGTATCCGCTAGCTCTTGCTCGTATTGCCGGGCCAACTCTTCAGTTTTTGCCAAACGTTCTGCAGCCTCTCGATCGTTACTGCGGATGTAATCGTCGCGTTCGTCTAGAACTTTGGTCAGCGGTTTGAAGAAAACCGCATTCAAGATTGCCGTCAACACTAAAAACTGCACTGCCATTAAAGGCAAAGTTGCATCAAAATCAAACATCGCTTTGCTCGGAAATACAAGAATTTAAAAAGAAGCTACCCCCAGTCCGGTGGGTTTAGCCGTTTTTGGGAGGAAGGGTAACTGGTCTTGAGTGCACCAATTACCCCGAACTCGCTGATGGATGTTTTATGCGAATGGGTTGGCAAATAGCAACACTAGAGAGATAACCAAGCCATAAATCGTGAGCGATTCCATGAATGCTAGGGTTAGCAGTAGGGTTCCGCGAATTTTTCCTTCTGCTTCCGGCTGGCGGGCAATTCCTTCAACGGCTTGACCCGAGGCATTTCCTTGACCGATACCAGGGCCGATAGCGGCCAGACCGACGGCAAGAGCGGCGGCCAAAACGGAAGCAGCAGCAACTAATGGATCCATGACTGTATTTTCCTTACTGTATTAAGTACAAAACAAAAACCGAACGAATCGAAAACCATAGAAGGTGCGATCGTTCTGCTCGCCCTAAAGTGGCGAGTACGAGCGCCCGAACTCTGGTGCGAGTTTAATCGTGTTCTTCTTCACCGTGACCTTCGAGGGCTTCGTGAATGTATGCCGCCGCCAAGGTGGCAAACACTAACGCCTGAATGGCACTGGTGAACAAACCTAGCATCATCACTGGAATCGGGACGAACAGGGGAACCAGCAGCACCAAAACGGCAACCACCAGTTCGTCTGCCAAAATATTCCCGAACAGACGAAAACTCAAGGAAAGGGGCTTGGTGAAATCTTCTAGAATCGCGATGGGTAGTAGAATCGGCGTGGGTTCGATATACTTAGCGAAGTATCCCAAACCGCGCTTTCTAAACCCGGCGTAGAAATACGCCAGCGAGGTTAGCAACGCGAGGGCTACGGTTGTATTGATGTCATTGGTGGGGGCTGCTAGTTCTCCTTCGGGTAGCTCGATGAGCTTCCAAGGGATGAGGGCACCAGACCAATTGGACACGAAGATAAATAGAAATAAAGTCCCAACAAACGGTAGCCAAGGTCGATATTCTTTCTCTCCGAGTTGGCTTTTTGCCAGATCGCGCAGAAATTCCAGGGCGTATTCCATGAAATTTTGGATACCGCTGGGGATTCTCTGAGCGTTCTGGGTTGCCAGAACCGAAGCGCCTACTATCAGGGCGATGACAAACCAGGAAACTAGAAACACCTGTCCGTGAATTTTCAGATTCCCAATATGCCAATATAAATGGTTGCCGACTTCGAGTTCGGCAATTGGGAGAAAGTTAAAGGTGTTTAAAACATCCAACATTGTCGATTTAGGAGGATTCCTCAAAACTCGAGGATTGGGAGTCACCAGAGGTAGAAAACTCTGGTAGAAGCGTAATGCGCACCGTGTAAACGATTAGGGTGACTTTATAGGTCAAAAACCCCAGAAATATCGGCAAAATTTGCAGTCGATCGAGTTGGGTTGCGAAGATAATCGCCCCAACGAAAACCGCAAACCGAGCTTTGCTTACCGATGGATCTTCTGGACCGAGACGATCGACGTTTCTTGCCAACAGTCTCAAGTACACCAGACCCGAAAATGCCCCGATCGCGTAGTTCAAAGCGATATTGAGGGAGTAGAACATCCACACCGCCGCGAAGATGAATCCCGTCAATAACAGCGTTACCCCGTACAGCTCTTGCTTGAGCTTTGCGTAATCTTCCATTCCCCGAGCGATTTCCTCGCTCGAGGGAAACCTCGAGGATGACTCTGATGTCGTTGCTTCTTCAACAACAGCTTCAGATTTGACAGAGGGTTGGACGGCGGTTGTCCGGACTCCCGCAACTTCCGATCTCCGAAAGCGTGGATAGTAAGACTCAGACTCTGTACGATCGTCGGGAGGAAGCATAGTGTTTAACGCGACAAGGGGTAGGAGCCGATTCGATCGAATTAGAATCCGGCTCGGGTCGATGGACGCGGTCAAACCCATCGTGGTGCGCGGCTTGGACTTCCCAAGCCAGAAGTCATCTTATCATGAAGCGGAAACAATACTTAAAAAAAAATAAATCTTCCCGATCGGCGATCGAGTCTCTAGATCGACTCAGAGAAGGGGTTATGCAAAAATGGAGTGGAATGCTTGCAAGCCGTGAAATTTACTCAATATTTATCTTGATAATTTCGGGCGAGAAACCGTCAAGTTTTGCTAAAAACCTGCCAGGACTACAGTTCGATCTCCATCAAAACTGTTTGGATCCCACAACATAAGTTCTCTCTTCTTTTTTCTGTTTTTAGTTTTGAATTTTTTATAGCTTGCCAAGATTTATATAACTTCGTAGCTGAGAATAAGATCAATAAAAAACGAAAAATTTTAAGTCTTCGGATATTCTTAAAACGATGCCCGAGAGGTTCTAGTCTTTGAAATTAGATTTGCAAGAAGAAAATCATCGACAAACCCCTTTCTACACCATCGATTTCTTGTCAAAAATTTCTAGGAAGGCAAGGGGGAGTAAAAAATCACCGATTTTTCGTTTCCATATTCCGTTTGATCTCCCCCTGCTGTCTGATGTCCTAATTTACGCCAGCGGGTTTGCCATCTAGCTTAATGTTTGGGTAATATCCTTCTGGCTTATCCG
>NZ_JADEXN010000328.1 GCF_015207075.1 Zarconia navalis LEGE 11467 | reverse complement strand
ACTCCGCACTGGCAAAACTCGCGCCCCCCATGCCATCCCGTCCGGTGGTGGAACCGACGTACAGCACCGGATTTCCGATGCCAGAAGCCCCCGCTTTGACGATTTCTTCTGTTTCCATCAAACCGATCGCCATCACGTTGACGAGAGGATTACCGCTGTATGCTGGGTCGAAGTAAACTTCACCCCCCACCGTGGGAACGCCGAAACAGTTGCCATAGTGGGCGATACCTTCCACCACACCGGTGAAGATGCGGCGAGTGCGGGCATCGTCGAGGGAACCGAAACGCAAGGAGTTGAGGACGGCTAGGGGACGCGCTCCCATGGTGAAAATATCTCGGAGAATGCCCCCGACTCCCGTGGCAGCTCCCTGAAACGGTTCGATCGCCGAGGGGTGGTTGTGGGACTCGATTTTGAACGCCAGTCGGATACCGTTGCCGAAGTCTACCACCCCCGCATTTTCTCCCGGCCCGACGAGAACGCGATCGCCCGTGGTCGGAAACTGTGCCAGCAGGGGGCGAGAATTCTTGTAGCAGCAATGTTCCGACCACATCACCCCGAACATTCCCAGTTCGGCTTTATTGGGGTGTCTTCCCAGACGGCGGACGATTTCTTCGTATTCTTCAGGTTTGATGCCTTCTGAGGCGATTTCTTCAGGGGAAAAGGGAGATGCAACGGTAGAGGTCATGGGAAGCTCGAATGCAGAGGACAGGCTTAAATTGTATCGAGATTTCGGGTCAATTTTTGGCGAATCGCGCACCTGAGGCGATCTTGTTTGTCAGCCGTTACATCTCTCGAGCAATGTTAATCAGTTGAGTCCGAAACCATTCATGAGCTGAATCTACCTGCTGGCGTTCGTGCCACATCATTTGTAAAAAAGCTGGAGCCACTTCGAGCGGTAGCTCTGTGATTTGCAAATCTGTTTGCAAAAGACTCCGTTCCACCATGCGTAGAGGCATCGCCGAGATTAAGTCAGAGCCGGCTATCAGTTCGGGAACCAGCGTGAATTGGTTAACCGTCAGAGCGATGCGGCGATTCAAATCCATTTCTCTCAACTGCTCGTCAATGAAACCCGTCGCCTCTCCTGTCAGAGTGACCAGGAGATGATCTGCCTTGATGTATTGCTCGAGGGTGAGTCTTGTACCGGCTAAGGGATGGTCTTTGCGCATGATACAGACGTAGCGATCGCCCATAATCTCTTGCACCCTCAACCGAAGGGTCGATCGATAAAACCGCCCCATCGCCAAATCGATTTCTGAGTGTTCGAGCAGCTTTGCAGCATTGATGTTTGTGTTGGGAACGACGCGGATATTAATCTTGGGTGCGGTTCGGGCCAGAATGGGCAACAGTTTCGGTAAAAAGAGCGCTGCCGTGTAGTCAGCGATTGCTAGGGTAAAGGTTTGAGTGGACGAAGCCGGGTCAAAAGCCGGTGGTGCGATCGCCCCTCGAATGCGTCCCAACCCGTCCCGAATTGGTTCCCAAAGTTCTAAGGCCTTTGGTGTAGGACTCACTCCGCTCGGAACTTTCAAAAATAAATTATCGTTGGTAATCCGTCTCAGTCGCCGTAGGGCATGGCTCACCGCAGGCTGGGTCATGTTCAATCGTTGAGCAGCACGGGTGACATTTAGCTCGATCATCACCGCTTCAAAGATGTGGAGTAGGTTGAGATCGATCGGCTTATCATGCATTGAATTCATGGCAATTATATTAATTATGAATTAGACATTATATTACCGCCCTTTTATAGTCGAAATATGGCAATGCAGCCAAATCGCTGTATTCAAAAAATTGAAATTTTTCGATTGGAAGGATTGTTGAAAATGTCAGCAACTAAAACAGCTTTGGTTATTGGCGGAACTGGTGCAATGGGGCGAGCAGTTGTCCGATCGTTACTTCTAGACAACACTACCGATTGGCAAGTCGCTATTTTTTCTCGATCGCCCGATAGTGAAACCGCGCAGCAATTAATCGATCGAGGCGGCGGACGAGTCTCCTTTCGCCAAGGCAATCTCAACGATGAAGAAAGCCTTCGCCAAGCGATGCAAGATGTAAACGCTGTCTTTTGCAATACCAACTTTTGGTCTGAGGCGAGTTTTACCGTTGAAAAAGAGCAGGGGGTGCGATCGCTCGAAGTCGCCCGACTCTCGGGTGTCGAGCACTTCATTTACTCCTCTCTAGATGCAGTGGCTTCGCTCTCGGGCGGAAAACTGATGCTGCCTCACTACGATGCCAAAGCCGCCGTCGAGCATGAAATCGACTGGCGACGCTCCGACGAATACATGCGAAAAGTCGAAGACGGTTGGTATTCAAATCACGTCAGCGTGTTGGTAACCGCCCCTTATTTTGAGAACTTTCAATCCATCTTCGTACCGGAATCTGGAACGCTTGCGGATGGCCGCGAAGGATTGCTGTTCACCGGCCCGCTTTCTGGCGATGCGCCTTGGCAGATGGTTGCATTGGATGATATCGGTTACTTCGTCACCATGATGCTATCCGATCGCGAGACTTGGGGCGGCAGAACCCTGCGCGTTGCGTCTGATGAATTGCCGATGGCAGAAATTGTCGATATTTTCACCCAGGTGACGGGTATCCCCGCAGAATACCGTCCGCCCACATTGGAAGCCTTTCTGTCCTCTGGGATTCCCAACGCTCATGATGTGGTGAATAACTTCAGGCTGTACCGAGAAGGCTATGCTGCCCCCCGTGACTACGAGCTTTTGAGACAGCTTCATCCAGGTCTGCGCACATTTGCCGATTGGCTCAAGGAAAGCAACTGGCGGGGGGAAGCCCGCGCCGTGCAAAAAGATCCAATTTCAGGTCGCGAGTAAGTCCTAGAGAAAAAACAGGCGATTCAGCCAAGGCAAACCCACACCAGCACTATCCGATAAACCGTTAGGAAGAACTATCATGACAACTGGGCCAAATATTCTTGTTTTAGGTGCAACGGGTAAAGTTGGGGGTGAAGCGCTGCGTCAGCTTCAACTCGCAGGGGATAGTAACCCCATTGCGGCTGTCCGTTCGGCAGAAAAAGCCAAGACGTTTCAAGAACGAGGTATCAAAACGGTCATCCTCGATTTGGATAAACCCGAAACCCTAGAACCGGCATTGAAGAACATCGATCGCGCTCTGCTTCTGACCGGCTACAGTGTTGATATGCTGCGTCAGAGCAAACGCTTTGTAGATGCTGCTAAAACTACAAGCGTTCGGCACATCGTCCACATTGGTGCATCCACTGCCCCCACCAACGAAGTCGCCCACTGGGGCTGGCATCAATTCGTGGAAGCTTATATCGAACAGCAAGGCTTTAGCTACACCCACCTGCGCCCTGAAGCTTTTATGCAAAACATCACCGGACCGGGATACCGCTGGTTGGATGGCAATGTCATTCGTCATTATGTCGGGAACGCTTGCTGGAGCTGGGTCGACTGCGATGACCTGGCATTGGTCGTCGCCCACATTTTACGGGAACCCCAGAAATATTCCGGGCAGGTCGTTTCCCTAGGCTACGATGCCAAGACTTTTGATGAAATTGCAGACATTTTTACTCAAGAGACGGGGCAACCGTTTGTGGCCCAAGCTCGTCCACCAGAAGAGTTTTTAGAAAATTCTTTAGCTGCTGGTGCTGATCCAGCTTATATGAACTGCGTCTATACGCAATTCAAGCTCAATAACGAAGATGCAATTCCCAATGCGGATGCCACCTTCGATAACTTTGAAGCGATTACAGGGCGCAAACCCTTAAGCTGGCATGAGTTTGCGAAAAAACATCGCGATCGATTGGTGGCTCGATCTTAAATTTTACCGGCGAACTCTGCGCGGGATCGGTGTTTTGCGCAAACCGCTCTATCGAAGAGTGTATAAGGACGATTTTGAAGGATTTACGAAAGATTCTTCGTGACGTTTATCGATCGAATACCAAGCACTAATGAAGCTTTCGGGAGTTCTCCCCATCGAACCTCGTGCCGCAGGAGGACTTGTCAACTTCCGCTAGAATTAAAGAAACAAAACCTCGATAAAGTCGTCCCGACAAGCCGCACCGATAAGATGCCGACAACTCAAAAACCGATCGTTGAAAAAAAGAAATTAGAGAAATCTCCCCTAGACTTACACTTCATGGGAGAACGGGTTCTGCGCCAACCCGCCAAGCGTGTCGCCCGCGTAGACGATCGCATCCGCAAACTAATTAAGGAAATGCTCCAGACGATGTATACCTCCGATGGTATCGGTCTGGCGGCGCCCCAAATCGGCATTCAAAAGCAGATTTTAGTCTTGGATAGCGACTGGGAAAATCCAGCAACCCCGCCATTAGTGCTGATTAACCCCGCTATCAAAAAACTCGACGGCCCCCTTACTGTTGCCGAAGAAGGATGTTTGAGCATTCCTGGGGTATTCTTAGACGTGACTCGTCCGTCGAGGGTGGAAGTGGCGTACAAAGACGAAAACGGTCGCCCGCAAAAGCGAGTGTTTGACGAACTACCGTCCCGGATTATCCAGCACGAAATCGATCACCTCAATGGGGTATTATTTGTCGATCGCGTAGAAAACGAATTGGCACTTACGGAAGCATTGAGCAAGACAGAGTTTTCAGTTCGCGATGTTAAAGCCGTTCGATAGGAGCAAAGACAAATGGGCATGACGCCAAAAAGTGGTTTTTTCTTGCTGTGCTCTTGCGTGTCGGGCATTGCGGCAGTGGGTTCGGTTTTCGAGCTATCCTCTGGGATTCCGCAATACGGGACGATGGTGACGGGTACCATCCTCGCTCTGAGTATTCCCTTCGGAATCTATGCTTTCTACGCCGCAGTGCAGGCAGCGCGAGAAGAACAATAAGATGTCGGACCGCGAGTCGATCGCCTCATCGGGGCAACCTCGCGTCCGAATTCACACCCCGCCCAAACATATACCCAAATTTGAGATCGAGTTGCGGACAACCCCGAGCGAGATGCCCGGAGATCGCGACCTATCTCGATCGACCAAAAATTCATGAGCGACGATCGCGCATTCCTCGAGCAACTCCAAGGATACGGCATCAGAACCGTCGGCGAACCCCGAAGATACGAACTTTCTTCTACCGATGCGATCGCCCTCGGTCGCGATCCCAATTGCGGCATCGTTTTAGCGGCAAAGCACCGAATGGTATCGGGCATCCACGCTCAAATTCGACCGATCGAACCTACCCCCGGTAGTCCGCAGATTTGGGAACTGTGCGATCTCGACAGCACCAACGGGACTTACGTCAACGGAGTCACCGTTCGGGGGTGCCGAATTCTCGAACCGGGGGATCTCATCGTTTTGGGTCAAAGGGGTCCAGAGTTTCTCTTCGAGTATGTCTGTGCTTCCCCAGCCACCGTCCAACCCACCCGATTGCAATCCTCCTTTTACCAGACCGATCCGGTTACCGTCACCTTCACCAAACTGTTTCCCATTCTCTCCACGGGAGGCCATCTCACCCGCAAAGCTTATCTGCTGCCCGTCGCTATGACCGTCAGCGTTGTGGTATTCCTATTCGCCGCTGTCGGAGAACAGCTCGTCTTTAACCGCGTCCTCGGGATCTACATCGCGGGGATGGCGTACTATTTCATCTACCAAATCTGTGGCAAACCCAAACCTTGGTGGGTTTCGATCGCTGTTTGCGTTTCAACGATCGTTTTGTTGCTAAGTCCGGTACTTTCGGGATTCTTGTGGCTGTTCCGCGAAGTACTTCCCGGTCGTCTCCCCGTAGCCGGAGAATCGATAACCTTTGGCGAACTGCTGGTGCGGATGTTTTTCGGGGCGGGATTGATGGAAGAATTGCTCAAAGCCATCCCTGTCTTTGGGGCCTTGATTATCGGTCGCGGCTTCTTTCCCCCCTGGAATACTCGCGTGGGCGTGTGGGAACCCCTCGATGGGATTTTATTGGGGGCGGCATCGGCGGTCGGGTTTACATTGCTCGAAACCCTGTGGCAGTACGTCCCTAGCGTGGTAGCCAGTTCTGGGCCCGAAGCGGGACTGCAACTGCTGATTCCGCGAATGTTGGGGTCTGTTGCCGGACATATCGCTTATAGCGGCTATTTCGGCTATGCCATCGGATTGAGCGTTCTGATGCCCTCAAAACGGTTGCGGACGGTGGTCGTGGGTTATTTGACGGCTTCGGTGTTGCACGCCCTCTGGAATGCGGTGGGCAGTTTCAACG
>NZ_JADEXN010000327.1 GCF_015207075.1 Zarconia navalis LEGE 11467 | reverse complement strand
AAATAATGGCGCGGTTTAGAGCATTTTCTCAGCATCCCATACAGCCAGGGAAACAATAAATACGCTCCCACAATCAACGGAACGTACCAAAAGGCTCCGGTGCCGCCGCCTATAAATTGCTCGAAGAAATTATTAAGCAGAAAAAGATCTAAAAGTGTTTTAAAGATCCCGGATTCTATTCCAGGTCTAGGACCTAAATTTAAAAATAACAAAAAGGGAACAGAAGCAATAACGGCAATCCAATAAGCGGGAAATATTCTTTTAAATCGCTTATAAAACCAAGGTTTCCAATTTCCTTGGCGGTCGGATTTTAAACTAGAGTATGCTAAACCAAATCCACTGAGAATTAAAAAAATGTGGACTCCTTGCCAACCAAACCAACCACTTTTAAAGTGGACTAAAACAATCCAAAAAATAGCAAATCCTTTACAGAAATTCGTTAATTTTAAAATTTGAGAGGACTCTGTATTTCTTTGCATAACTTATATTTTTATTTTTGAAACTTAAATAAAATTAACGATCTGTCGTTATGCTAGCGTCTCATTTTTGACAAATTGTTTAGATGTCGTAAATATCGATCGCTGAATGTTAAAGATTTAATAAACCTCACATAAAGATTTTTTCCCCGAATCCATGTACTCATCTAGCAGGAAGTACGTGGGATGAAGCGAAACCTCATAGCTCGATCGAGACTTTAAGTTTACAGATATTAAAAATTATGATGCGGATACTCTAAACAGTCGTTTTGGGTATCCCGTATTTTAAAATTTTCATATAAAGTATCAAAAATCTGAGAACGCGATCGTGGAAGAGCAACAGCATCCTCAAGCTCGAAAAGACAGAAATATTGTAAATACCCTTCTGGTTGAAGATCCCACTAACCATAATCTTGCAGAACTCGCTCGCTTGCGAATCCGCTATCGTGGGTTTCCCGGTGCTAGAGACATTCAAGCAGATTTAGATAAAGTCTTACAAAATTGGCAGTTTACTGAAGACATTTTATTTGAAAAAACGCGACAACTTCATAGAACTGGGAGCGTTTATTCTCAAGTTCGCAGCAACAAGCGAGATGAAGAAGATTGGAGTTAAGTATTTTACTTACGCTAAAGTACGGAACTCATTATCCGAAAAACCACATATTTAACTAAATCATTCATGCGTAAAATTGCATTGGCAATTCCGATCTAATCGATCGATAATAGAATTAAAGTCAAAATTAAATAGGTTTAGTATGATTTTCATATTGCTCTTAAATAGAACGACCATTCAATTAATTATTTCTTCTTGATTTGAAAATATTTTCTAGAAGATGTTAAGCTTGCCATCTTTGAAGATGAATTTTAATCGAATCTATATAAATTTAATGCATCTATGAAAAGGTGTTGGATTCCTTTTTTCGTAGTACTTTTTATTTTTTAAAACTATCCGAGTTTGTCATGCTATCAGATCGTTTGCTTGAGTGTTCGCTAAATGGTTATTCGCCTGACCGTACCCGTTCGATCGAAGTGGCGATCGACCCCCACGAAATCGTTTGCGCGCCACCAACAGCATCAGCATCGGAACTGACACAGTTAATAGCAGAACGAGATGTGAGTTGCGTGGCAATTATCGAAGAATCACAGACGGCAAACTCCAAAGAAAAGCCCCTCAAGCCCGTCGGCATTTTGACCGCTCGCGATCTTGTGAAATGGCACTTCCACAACTGCGAAAATCCTGGCGCGCAAGGGGCGATCGGGTCACCCCTCTATTGCCTGAGTTCGACGGATACTCTGGCGATTGCCGATCGCCAAATGCAGTCTCTCGGAGTGCAGTATCTTGGGGTGTGCGACGATCGCGGCGAATGGATGGGTTTGGTGACACCAACGAGCTTGCTACGGGCAATGGATCTCGGTCAATTCTACCCGAGCGAGATAGAAATAGAAGCCCGAAAGCAAGAATCCGAAGAGCTAGAACGACGAGTGGGCCAGCTCGAACTCGAAAAAATAGAGCTGCTGCGGGATCTTGAAGTGGAAGTGGAACGACAAGTCCGAGAGCGCACTATCGAACTTCAAAGGCAAGTAGATGTACTTGCTGAGTCGGTGCGCAAACGTACCCAGTCTCAGTCGGCAGAAATGGCTTTGAAAGAAAGCGAGCAGAAGTTTCGCCAATTGGCTGAAAATATTCGCGAAGTTTTTTTCATTCACGATGCCAAATCTTTCCAAGCTATTTACATCAGTCCCGCATTCGAGGAGATTTGGGGATTTTCGAGCGCTCGCGTTTATGAAAACTCCTTTGCGTGGCTCGATGTCGTCCACCCCGAAGATCGCGATCGCGTTGTCGCCGCAGCCCAGCAGCGAGGGAGTAAAACCGCTTTCGAGCGAGAATATCGAATCATCAGACCCGATGGCGAAATTCGCTGGATTCGGGAGCGCAGTTTTCCGGTGCGAGACGATTCGGGAGCGATTTATCGACTGGCGGGGATTGCGGAAGATATCACCGAGCGCAAGTTAGCGCAAGAAGCCCTCGAACAACTCAACCAACAACTCGAAACCATCGTCGAGCAGCGCACCCGCCTGTTGAAACAGACGAACGAGCGCCTCCAAGCCCAGATAAGCGAGCGCCAGCAAATCGAAAGCGAAATCGCCACCCGAGCAAAACAGCAAGCGATCGTTGCCGAATTAGGTCAACAAGCACTCCTGGGAACCGATCTACACCTTCTGGTTCAGCAAATTGTCATCCAGGTTGCTGCTGGGTTAGGCGTAGATTATTGCAAGATGTTGGAAATTTTACCCGATGCTCGATCGTTGCTGACCGTGGGGATGCAGAGCGATTCTGAAGCCGACGGAATTTTGCTCGATCGCGAACCCCTAGCCCAGGGCAGTTGGGAAGTCGATGACCTCACCCAACAACCTAGATTCTCCCATGGCGACGGCAGTAGCAGTTTGAGCGTCGCCATTCAAGGGACAACCTCGTGCTTTGGCGTATTGGGTGCCTATAATCATCAACCGCGCACGTTTACCCAGGACGATATTTATTTTCTTCAAAGTGCGGCAAACGTGTTGGCAGCCGCAATCGAACGCCAGCAGTCTCAGACGGCACTGCAGGAGAGCGAGGCGCAATACCGACGGACGATCGAGACTGCTGCCGAGGGAATTTGGATGCTCGATGCCGATCGCAAAACCACCTTCGTAAACCCCCGAATGGCGGCTATGCTCGGCTATGGCGCGGAAGAAATACTCGACCGCCAGATGTCAGATTTTATGGATGATGCCCCAAGGGAAATCGCCACGGAGCATTTCGGACAGCACGATCGCAAACCAAGCGATCGAAACGACTTTAAATTCCGCCGTCAAGACGGTTCGACACTCTGGGCGATCGTCTCGGCAACACCCATCTTCAGCCCGACAGGCAAGTATTCCGGGGCGCTGATGATGCTCACCGATATTACCGATCGCAAACGGGCTGAGGCCGCGATCGAGCGCCAGCATCTGATGTCGCAACTATTTGCCGAAATCGCTCTGAAGATTTGTCGATCGCTCCAACTCGATGACATCCTCCAAACAACAGTAACGGAGGTGCAAAAAATCCTCGATTGCGATCGGGTTTTGATTTATCGGTTATTGCCCGATGGTTTGTACGTGAAGGCAGAAGCCCTTGTGCCCCCACACTCAGCACTGCTCGACCTTTATTTGCCCCCAGAAGCATTTCCCGGCTTGCCCCAGCAATCTTACCGAGAGGGAAAAGTGACGGCAATTAACGATGTGGAGCAAACCTATTGCGCCTACGCGCCTCATATCTATGAGTTAATGCAGCAATGGGGAGTGAAAGCCAAATTGATGGTGCCGATTCTCCAACAGGACACCGTTTGGGGATTTATCATCGCTCATCAATGTTCGACCGCCCGACAGTGGACGGACTTTGAAACAGAATTGCTCGAGCAATTAGCCGATCGTGTTGGCATTACCGTCGCCCAAGCCCAGTTACTTACAGCCCGTCAGGAAAGCGAAGCTCGATTCCGCGCCATGTTCGAGCAAGCGGCAGTGGGCATCGTTCAGAACGATCTCGACGGGCGATTTATCCGGTGCAATCAAAAGTCTGGCGCTATTCTCGGTTATCCTTGCGAAGAATTACTCGCCAAAACCCTAAAAGAAATTAGCGATCCCGAGGATCTTGCCCTCGAACGGGACTCGATCGAGCAATTGCTGTGCGATGACATTCAAACATTTTCGGTAGAACAGCGCTTCATTCGTAAAAATGGCTCGATCGTTTGGGTGAACATAACAGTCTCTCTGGTTCGTACGTCTTTAGGGAAACCCGACTATTTTATTAGCGTTATGGAAGATGTTAGCGATCGCAAAGCTGCGCTGTCCGAACGCCAACAAGCTCAAGCCAAACTAGAAGCATCGCTCTACGAAAAGGAGATATTACTCAAAGAAATTCACCATCGCGTCAAGAATAATTTGTATATTATTTCCAACTTGCTGGATTTGCAATCGGAAACCCTAGAAGACGATATCAGTAAAAAATTATTTGCCGACAGTCAAAATCGCCTGCAAACTATGGCACTGATTCACGAGCAGCTCTATAAATCCACCGATTTGGCAACGATCGATTTCACAGAGTACGTTCGGAATCTAGTCAATAACTTGTACTATTCTTACAATACGACTGGAGGAGAAATTGACGTTTCCATTAAAGCCGATTCATTGCTCGTTAATTTAGAAACGGCAATTCCCTGCGGACTGCTCATCAACGAGCTGATGACCAATTCCTTTAAATATGCATTCCCTGGAGAAACTTCGGGAGAAATTACCATTCAGCTCTATGGCGATCGGGATGACAAAATCAACTTAATCGTTCGCGACAATGGCATTGGAATTCCCGAAGAGATTGACTGGCAAGATACATCCTCTTTGGGATTGCGGCTGGTCAATATTTTAGCCGAACAGTTGGAAGGTAATATCGCTCTCGATCGCCAAGATGGAACTTCGTTTCATTTAGTCTTTCGCGAACTCAAATATGAAGAACGCTTTTAAGAAATAGCTCTGACTTCGATGGATGAAATCCGATGACCGATGGTTCGCGAAGGATCGCGATCGCATCAAAGATTAAGCCGAAGATTCTGCATAGTCTACCAACAGCGAAATCCGCTGGCGCAATGTCGTCAACCCCAAATTATTCGCCGCTGAAATAAATGCCCCTTGGGGAAATTCCTCCTGGGCTACAGCTAGCGTATCGCTATCCACCCGATCGATCTTATTAAACACCACCAAAATCGGTCCGGGCGCAACGGGCATTTCCGAGAGAATATCCATCACCGATCGAATATGACTCTGCCACGCCGGATGAGACAAATCGACGACGTGCAGCAAAGCATCCGCTTCGGTTACCTCCTCGAGGGTTGCCCGAAATGCATCCACCAAAGCCGGGGGCAACTCGTGGATGAACCCCACCGTATCCGTGAGCAAGATTTGGTGCAACTCCCCCGTATCCGCATCGGGAACCGCAAAGCGGCGCGTGGTGGGGTCGAGGGTGGCAAACAATTGGTCGGCCGTGTAAATCTCGGCATTCGTCAGGGTGTTGAGTAGCGTAGACTTGCCCGCGTTGGTATATCCCACCAAGGCCACCGAGGGCACTTCCTGGTGCTGGCGGCGCTGGCGCATCCGTCCGCGATGGGCTTGGAGTCGATCGACCTGTTCTTGCAATCGAGAAATACGACGGCTGATGGCGCGGCGTTCGGTTTCTAGCTTCGTTTCCCCCGGTCCTCGGGTGCCGATGCCGCCGCCGAGTCGAGACATGGCTTGCCCCCGTCCCGTCAGCCGAGGCAGGGTATATTCGAGTTGCGCCAACTCCACCTGCAATTTCCCCGCTTGAGACTGGGCGCGTTGAGCGAAGATATCTAAAATTACTTCCGTGCGATCGACCACTTTAATCCCGATTTTGGCTTCGAGGTTGCGGACTTGGGCGGGGGAGAGATCGCGATCGAAGACCACCAAATTTGCACCTAACGTTTGGGCTGCCAAGGCAAGCTCTTCAATTTTTCCCTCTCCGACAACCGTTCGGGGATGAGGGCGCGATCGCTTCTGCTGCATGGTTTGCAACACCACCCCCCCGGCGGTATCGACCAATCGAGTGACCTCCGCCAACCCCTCTTGGAACTGGAGGGCATTGATGCCATTCGTTTGTACCCCCACCAGCAAGACG
>NZ_JADEXN010000014.1 GCF_015207075.1 Zarconia navalis LEGE 11467 | reverse complement strand
TTGGCAAATCTACACCATCAGGCGATTCCTGGCTACCTTGACTACTTCGATCGAGCGACAGCCACAGACCGCTACTTTTTCCTAGTGCAAGAATTGGTCGTTGGGAAATCCCTGGCAACGTTGGTAGAGAACCGATGGCGCGCCGACGAGGCTCAGGTGCAAGACATTGCCGAACAAATCCTGCACGTCCTCGATTACCTGCACCAACAAGCGCCTCCGGTGATTCACCGCGACATCAAACCCCAAAACATCATTCGAGACGAAAACGGACGGGTGTATCTGGTGGATTTTGGCGCGGTGCAGGATGTCTACCGTACGACCCTAATTGAAGGGGGAACCTTCGTGGGAACGGTGGGGTATATGCCCCCAGAACAGTTTCGGGGAGAGGCGGTGGCGGCATCGGATTTATATGGGTTGGGGGCAACGGTGCTATTTTTGTTGACCCATCGCTCGCCGACGGATTTACCCAAAAAGCGGATGAAACTCGATTTTCGCGATCGAGTGCATGTTTCCCCCACCTTTGCCCAGTGGCTGGAAACGATGCTCGAACCGGCGATCGAAGATCGGTTTGAGTCGGCTCCCGAAGCCTTGGCGTTTCTGCTGGGCAAACGCAATCCCCAGCGCGATCGCATCTGGCAGTACGAATCCCCGAAATTTAAAGGCTCTCGTGTGGTGGTACAAAAGACGGCCAAACAACTCGAAATCGAGATTCCCCCCGCAACGCTACGATCGGCCATCGCCTTCCTCAATCCCACCCGAATTTTCATCTTGCTTTTCTGGAGTACTTTCTTCATTTCGGCAGGTATGGCGTTCCCGTGCATTTCCTTCTGGCTGGCGTGTCTGAGTTGTATTGCCTATCGAGCCTCCGGTCGCGTCCGCTTAAAAATAGATCGGCACACCTTTCGCTGCCAGTGGCAGTGGTTGTGCTTCTCCAAGCGAGTGGAAAAACACCCGACCCAAATTACTTGGGTAAAAGTCATCGGAGACGACAATCCGGCTTGCGGGTTTGGCACGGACGATCGCCCTTATTATTATTGCTTTGGATCGCGGTTGACCTCGATCGAACAGGAATGGATCGTCACCGAAATTTCCACATTTTTGCGAAGGGTGCCAAAGGTCGATCGCATTCACGGAACATCTGGGTGATACCCATCGGGGGCAATGGTTTTCGAATCGAGTTTGGCATCGGTAAAATCTACATTCTTCGCCCGAAAGAAGTTACTACCCGATAGCTTTGCCTCGCCTAAATTAGCACGATCGAGATTGGCACGACTCAAATTCGCCCCGGTGAGATCGGCATTTTTGAGGTTGGCATTCGACAAGTCAGCTTCTTGAAGATTTGCCCCTTGGAGGTTTGCCCCTTGGAGGTTTGCCTGACGGAGACTGGCCCGCGACAGGTCAACACCTTGGAGATTAGCTTGGCTCAAGTCGGTTTGATAGAACTTCGTATCTGCCATCTGAGCTTCAGCCCAAATACTATCTTGTAACCGGGCTTGAGAAAAATTAGCATACGGCAAGTAAGCGCGAGTCAGATCGCTGCCGGTGAGATCGATGTCGCGCAAATCTATTTCAAATAAGTCTTCCTCACTCAAGTCGATCTCGCCGAACTCTCGCTGACCGTTTGTATACTGAGTTATTAGTTCTGTTGTACCGATCCGTTGCATATTACCCAATACTCGAAATCAGTTAACATTTGCGGTCGGACAAGCGAAAACGGTATCCCCCGAGAATGCACCTCGGCGGACAAGCTATAAGCGATCGCGCCTGTCAGATTCGCATGAATTGACCTTTCGGAATTTGGTGTGTATTTATACCTATTCCTCTATGGGTAGCTTAATATCGCTTAACTAAATTCCCGCTCGTTTTTAAGGTTTGCTTAAGTATCCATGAACCGATCGAACTATTTGTTCTACATCAGTAGCGATGGTCGCAAGCAACAAGCCAAACCCGCAAGCATCTTTCTCCCTCTGCTTTCTTTGCCTCCCCCGTTCTCCCCTCTGAGTGCGATCGTGTTGTCGGGAGTTCGCTTCTCGCGCTAGGTTGTGGATATGTGTTGTCAAGTAGGCGGCGCAATTAAACTGAGGATACTTTTTCGCCCGTACAAGGGTTTCAGACGAAGCCGTTTTATATTGAATTTGTTCCATCTACTGATTTCCTCCATTCATCGATGTCCGACGAATCTCTTTGTTTTGCCCAGCACTACCACGAACGAACCAAGTACGATCCCCAAACGATCGACTCGAAAAGCAAGCCCCTCGATTGGGATGCTCAACCCCTTTCCTTCAAAGAATACAAATTCGGAGCGACAATCGATCTCAAGCCCTATCTCGACCCGAAAGTCGAACCGAGTTGGTGGTCGCGAATCTCCCGCTTACTCTACGCCAGCTATGGCATCACCGCTAGAGTTCGCACCCTCAACGGAGAATCGATTTTCCTGCGTTCTGCCCCTTCTGCTGGCGGGTTGTATCCGGCAGAAATCTATCTGATTTCGCGAGGAACCCCAGAACTGGCGGCAGGATTGTACAACTACCAAGTCCGAACCCATTCCCTACTTAGATTTTGGGACAGCGACGTGTGGCGATCGCTACAGGAGGCGAGTTTCTGGCATCGCTCTCTCGATCGCACTCAATTGGCGATCGCCACCACTGCTGTCTTTTACCGTTCCCAATGGCGCTACCAAGACCGAGCGTACCGCCGCATTAACCTCGATACGGGGCATCTGCTCGGTAACATCGAACTCGCCAGTGCCCTCAACGACTACCGTCCCCATCTCATTGGCGGTTTTTCCGATATGGCTGCCAACAAACTCCTCTACCTCGATCCGGAGACAGAAGGCACTGTTGCGATTGTTGCTCTAGCGGATTTGCGAGAGATCGAACATCATATTACCCACGACAAAAGTGCTTTACCCTCCCAAACCACAACAGACTATCCCAAGCTAGAAGAGGGAGAGTTACTCGCCTATCTCCATCGCGTTTCCCAAATCGATACCGAACCGAAACAACAAGACCGGGCAGCATCAACCCCTGACGAGTCTCCCGAAGACGATAAATACAACTTCCCTTTTTGTACGAAGGTGACGACGGCAACCCCACCCATCGATTGGGGAGAAAATTCCATCGGTTTGGAAAAAACCTTATTCGAGCGACGATCGACTCGGGAATATACCGGCGGTTCAATTTCCCTGACTCAGCTTCAACTCCTGCTCGATTTTACCTATCAACCGAAACATTACGTCAGTCGAGGACTCGATAACGATCCCGATTATTTCGATTTGGACTCGATCGAAACATTCATTGCAGTCACCGCTGTTGAAGGCTTGGATGATGGCTGCTATTACTACGCCCCCAAAGCCCAAGAACTGCGACAAGTTCGGTTTAAAAATTTCCGTCGGGAACTGCATTTTTTGTGTTTGGGCCAGCCTTTAGGACGAGATGCAGCGGTGGTACTCTTTCATACCGCAGACTTAGCTCGGGCTGTAGGAAAGTACGGAGAACGAGCATATCGGTACCTGCACCTGGATGCCGGACATTTAGGACAGCGTCTCAATCTAGCCGCGATTCATCTGGGTTTGGGGGCTAGTGGTATTGCCGGCTTTTTCGACGATCGAGTGAATGAAGTATTAGGCATTCCCGAAGATGAAGCGGTCATCTACATTACCACCCTCGGAGAACCCAAACTGGGGAGGTAGGAGAGCTTACAAGTGTCTGTTGTGTAGATTAGATTCCGGGCGAGCAAAGCTGGGGGAGTTGGGAGAGTTGGGAGAGTTGGGGGAGAAGAATAATGTAGATCGCTTCGTCCCGTACAGTTTGTCATTAGCGATCGAGACGGGTTAAAGTCACGGAACGATCGCGCCCGACCCTCGTCCATCTATCAAAATCTGAGAAATCTCGTTAATATTGGCGAAATTGTTGAAAACAAAACGACCCACAAACAGATCGTAGCGTAGCTTGAGGAGACCTACAGACTAATGACAATGGATTGCAGCCACATTCGCTTTTGCATTCGCGATACCGCCTTATCCGACGAGTGCCAACCCCCCATCGACCTTCACCAAATTCAGTCGCTGTTTAAATTAACTGCATTTTGGGCAACAGACCGCAGTCTTGAAGATTGGGCGATCGCCTTGGCGAATAGCGATCCGGTCATCACAGTTTGGGATGGAGAGCGCCTCATCGGGTTCGCGCGGGCTACATCCGATGGCATTTTCCGGGCCACGATTTGGGATGTAGCCGTTCATCCCGAGTATCAAGGGGTTGGCTTGGGAAGTAAGCTTGTCGAAATTTTACTCAGCCATCCTCGCATGAACCGCGTCGAGCGCATTTACTTGATGACCACCTATCAGCAAAAATTTTACAAGCGGATCGGATTTGAGGAAAATACCAGCACGACGATGGTGCTGCACAATCATTCCCTTATGCCGGAACTGCGGGAACGGGAGCGCTCGATGGCAGCGAGCATTGAATCCGAGTAAGATAGCCTGAACCTTCTTGCGGGGCTTCGAGTATTTCCAAACGTCCCCCCATCCGCTCTAGCAAGCTGCGATCGATTTCCGCGCTCAAGCCGATCGAAAGCTCCCGTGGGGGGGACTCTGGGGTGGACGGGTGTTCCGATTGGAGGAAATCCACCGGATCGCTCCAAGCCTGGAAGGGACATGGAGAATCCAGCCAAATTTCGACGCGGTTTTCTGAGGGAATGCTTTGAACCGAAAAGTTCAAACTTCCCTCTTCCATATTGAAAATTGCCGTTTCGATGGCATGGACTAAAATCTGCCGCAGGATTTTAAAATCGGCATAAATTTCGATTTCGGGATCGGGATACTCAATATTGAATGGATAATTTCGATTGGTAGCTTGCAGGTAAGTCAAGCCGTATACTTCTTCGAAAATATCTTCAACGGGAAATTGTCTCATTTTTAGGGGGAGTTTCCCCTCTTCCACTCGAGAAACTTTGATAATTTCTTCGAGCATCTCTACCATTTTGAGGGCCGATTCGTTGGCTTTGGAGAGAAAGTCTCGTTCTTCCTCCGCGTCGTTGCACAAATCAGCAAGAATAATTTGATGAGCGCCGATGGCACCGCTGAGGGGCGATCGCAGTTCGTGGGAAACTCGCGCCAGAAATCCGGCTTTATACCGAATCATATCCGCGAGCATTCGATCGTTTAGCCTGAACTGCTCGAGTTGCGATCGCAAATTTTCTGCGTCGCTGGTATCATCTGTGGCTGGGACGGTGGCATCCGATACCTTCTCAACACGACTTGTGGAAGACGATCGTCCCAACCACTGACTCCCGATACCCAAAGCCAATCCGAACCCCAAAAATATCCAATTGCTCCAGTCCATTTCTACTAAGCTCTCTCTTCTTCTCTCAACTCTACCGCCCCTTGACGCAGAATCTCCCAACTGCGACTCGTCTGCGTCCATTTGGCCACGGTAGAGGGAACGCCCAACGCTGGAGATCGTGCAACATCCGACAGCGTTAGAACTTGGGGAAACGCGGCTTCAATCCGATCCATCTGATGCAGGGGAGGTTCCCCAGAACGGTTGGCACTGGTGGTGGCTAAGGGGCCTGTTTTGCGGAGAATTTCGATAGCGATCGCGCTATTGGGAACCCGCATCCCAATGGTTGTGGGATCGATGGGGTTCATTTGGGGGGGAAGGCGATCGGTTGCAGGCAATACTAGAGTCAGCGCACCGGGCCAATGCTTTCGCGCCACCTGCTGCCAAATTTCTCGTTCCCCATCGCTTCCGAGGGTATAGGGCCACAAATCCTCGGGGTCTGCCCCCATCAAGATTAGAGGTTTGCTCTGGCTGCGCTGTTTGAGGTTAAAAATAGAGGCGGCGCGATCGGGCAGAACGGCTAATGCGGGAACGGTATCGGTGGGAAAACTCACCACGTTTCCCTGGCAAGCACCAACGATAAGTTGGGGTAAAGAAACGGAAGTCAAAGTCTATGGCGCAACGCAGCGCTGGGTAAAGGTTATAGAAATAGAAGAAGGGAAACGGGTTTGGGGGGTGGGAAATCCCAATTTTTAATGCCGCTGGAGGCGATCGATCGACTCCCGCTTATCCATTTTGTCAGCTAACGCGCATCTCAATTGAATAATTTGGCACCTAAAACCTTCTACGGGTTTGGGTTGCTCTATAAAATTAAATGGGTGGCCGCTTCGCTTATTTTTTTCAGGTGATGAACTATTTTGAGGAATTGGAAACAGATACGACAGAAACACCAGAAACGGGAATCTGGCTATCCGTTGGCGATTTGATGTCAGGCTTGCTGATGCTATTCGCATTGCTGTTTATTACGGTGCAGCTACAACTCCAACAAAAATTAAGCGAGGTGGCGAAACTCGAACGAGAATTGGAAGCTAAAATTGCACAGCTCGAGCGCTATCAAGATGTCTTCGATCGCCTGCCTTTGGTTATTTTAACGGCGATCGAGTCGGAATTGGGCGGTAGCGACGTCGTGTCTGTCGATCCCTCAACGGGAGAGGTGAGCATTCGCGATCGCATTCTCTTCGATCGAGGCAGTGCCACTCTAAAGTCTGAAGGAAAGCAGTTTCTTCAGGAATTTATTCCGATTTACAGTCAAGTCATTTTTTCCAATGAAGAATTCGACCGACAAATCACTCGAATTCTTATCGAAGGACATACAAGCTCTCAGGGTTCTGAAGACAGCAATCTAGAACTGAGCCTCAGACGTGCGTTATCTGTGGCAAACTATATTTTTTCTGACGAGATAAGTTTTACAACAAAATCGAATTTAAAGCAAAAAATATTAGCAGCGGGTCGAGGAGAAATTGAAGCCGATACTAATACAGACAACCCTGGCGATCGCAAAGTAGTCTTTCGTTTTCAATTGCGACAGCAACCCTCGATCGCCAATTGAAAATAAAACCAAACTACAACGTTAGTTTTCCATATAATATGATTCAAATCAAAAAATTGAAATTGCCCCCACTTCCCCAATGTGAGGCTACTGAATTAACACGAATTTCCCAAAAAATCTATGACTTTTCTCCAATACTTCCTCCCCATATTCTTTTGGAAAAAACCCCACCACCGCGCCAGATCGATGAAATCCTCGCCGATATCGAAGGCGATCGAACTGTCACGCTTCTGGAGTGGGTATACTGTCTTCAGAGCACAAAACAGCCGAACCGGCAGCATCCTAACGAATGCCTCCAGATGGCGACGGCAATTTGGAGATCGGCACAGAACGATGGAAAGTTGAAACGCTTGTTGGAATGGCGTTTGCGGTTGTACGATCGGGGACTCAAAGAGGCGATCGCACCGTCATTGGTGAAAGTGGCGACAATCGAATGGGAAAAGAGAGAAGAGTTTAACGAATAGTCAGCTCAGATGCATATGCATTGTCTATTGAGTCATTCATTTGAAATTCATCAATTTTTCTCTTTTTCTTTCCCGCCACCTCAATTTTAAATTTCGATCTGCTCGAATAGCTATTAAGGTTATTAATCGTGAGGTGACCCAATTAAAATCTGAAAGACTAGATGTTATATCTCTATATAACGAGTTCAAAAAATGTCGAATCACTCAAATTTAACGCAATGTAAGATCTCGAACCGAGCTTTACATTGCGTTAAGAATAATTATTAAATCTTTAGAAGGGGCGATATGAATTTTAGTCGTGAATTGTAACTCGAAGGGCATTTCTCGATCGCCCGAATCTAACATCGTATCTGTTCTGCGGCGAGTCGCATTCGTGGGTTTGCATCACCCAAATAGATGGATGAACTCGTTTTTGCGTCGATCGTCTCGAACGCTCATCTAAATATCATCTAAAATTATCCACCACAACTCCAACTCGACCCCATAATAGAGTAACCCGTCGATCTCGATCGGGACTCAAGCCACAGAAAACGGGACACAAGGGAATATGGAAGATCTCGCTCGATACTATCGAGTGCTGGGCCTAGAACCTGGCGCGTCACCGGAAGAAGTTAACCAAGCCTACAAAGATTTGGCCTTTATCTGGCATCCCGATCGCATCCCGAACGATAATCCCCGCCTCCGAGACAAAGCCCAAGAACAGCTCAAATCGATCAATCAAGCGCGGGATAAATTACGCTCGATTCGCCACGCCTCGGAATCGAGCAGGTCTCACAATGGCAAGTCCCGAAGTGCTAAGTCCCAAAGCGCCAAGTCCCAATCTCAAACCCAAACCCAAACTTCTCATACCCAGTCCCAGCGAGAATACTATCGCCGAGAACGGTCTCACCGAGAATACTATCGCCGAGAACCTCCCCGGCAAGAACCTCCTCGACAAAAGCCACCTCGCCAAGACCCCCCACGGCGAGAAGCCACGTCCTACTATTACTACTATTCCCCCAAATCTAAGGGGAGATCGTCGTCGGAGTCAGATTCTCGAACGACAACCCAAACTCAAAAAAGTCGATCGAATCTCAGTGGCGAAGATTTGAAAGGGCGATCGTTCAAAGAAAAGGATTTATCGAGTTATAATCTCAGCTACGCCGATCTGACCGGGGCGGATTTGAGCGATACGTTCATGCATCGTAGCAATTTGCAAGGGGCCAATCTGACCCGCGCGAATCTGTTTCGGGCAAATTTACTCGAGGCAGATTTGAGTCGGGCGAATTTGCAGGATGCGAATTTAGTGGGAGCAGATTTGAGCGGTGCGGATTTAAGCGGTGCAGATTTTCGAGGCGCGAAACTGGGAACGAAAAACCGACTTCTGGTGAAAATGACGGGGGCGAAGTTGACGGGGGCAATTATGCCCGATGGTTCGATTTACGGGCAGGGATAGTCGCAAGTCATAGAGATCTCCCCAAATAAAAACCCTCCCATCGTAAGAAGGTGGGGGGGCAACTGATGGAGTTAGTTGTGCATCTGTTGTTATTATTCTCGAAAGACGAAATGGTTTCATCGGCTAAATGGCGGATCGATGAGAGAAAATCGGCTTTCCGTTCATCTGCGCTATATTGCCGATTTCGCGTTCTCTCTAATTTCTGCCATCCCAAGGATTCATCTCGATGACACCTCCAGGGGTAAAAACAACCTTAAAAAATGCTAAGTCATCGGTATCGTTGCGATCCTCGCGCGTGACGCGTTCGACTTCCTCCAAGGGCGTTTCGTCGATGTAGTCGAATGCAGGTTGGTTGATAGGTTCAACGGCAGAGATCGCCCCATCTTCACTCACTCCCACTCGGTACTCCAGGTTCTTATCAAAGGTCGGTTTGGGTAGATCGTCCCATTCATCGTACAAAAACCCTTGGGTCTTTGCCCACAGTTGCTCGATGCTGCCTGACTCTTCTGGCGAAGATTCATCGATGCGGGATCGGTCGGTATTCGATCGACGGGTGTCCGATTCTTCTAAGGAGGATTCGCGATCGTCGAACTCCGATTCAGAATCCGGTTGGGTCGTTTCTTCGAGGTAGCCATCCCAAGGACTCACTTCGAGATTGCCATTATCCCGGAAAACAACCTTGAATTCGGCTAGGGATTCTGCATCGGCACGACCGCCTTCGGTGGGGATAAACAGTAAGTCTTGTAGGGGAATCTCCGGTTCGTAATACTCCGCCGATCCACTTACAGCTTTGTAGCCGATAATTGAGCCATCATCGCCGACACTGACGCGGTATGTCAAATCGGTGACGACGCTCGATCGCTCTTCCCAGGTTTCGTCGATCTGTTGGTAAAGCTCTTGCGTCAGTTCGGCAACGCGATCGGGATCGGTAATGTCTGGGGTCGTTTCCAGGGTGGGGGATAGTTCGACAGAATCGGCATCAGCCGTTTCCCGGCTGGGGGGATCGTCCGTCCCAGTTCCAGTTCCAGCAGAAGAGAGTCCATCTCCCTCCACCGACTCCACTTCTTCCGGGACGGGGTCAACGGGACGTTCGACCGTTTCGGGAATGGGAACCAGAGCAAAAACCAACGCCGCGATCGCGACACTCGACAGCCCTAAAGCCGGTGCGGCAGCCCGCGCCGCGAATGGCACGCTGGTATTCGAGAACTGGCGAGACAGCGGCTGTAGGGGGACGACTAGCTCGGGTAGGGTGTTGGCATCGGCTAGCAGTTGGTCGATGGCTTCGACGAGATCGAAAAGCACGACGGTGCTCAGATCGACCTGGGCTGGTGTTGCACCATTGTCTGAAGCGGCAACACTCAAGCGATGATGGCCCTCTACCGGGGCAATCCGTACCACTTCCGATGGGGGCGTCTGGGGAGGTCGCACGCCGCTCAAAATACTCTGAGCGTACTGGCTGACCGATCGAATCAGACTTTCTAAAAACTCCCGCCCTCCAGAAAGAGGCTGCTCTTGACCCTGAATATGGCATTCCGCGTTGACGAGGGTCGAGACGATCCCAGTTCCCGAAAGATCGCCGATAGTGTTGCTGAGTCCTTCGAGTACTAACGTACAATTGGGCAAACTATACCGCCGTTGCATGATTTTTAGACCTCCCCATCAAATAAACTAATCCACAATCGCTGAGGCCCGGCCGTCCCGGTACAGAATAGCAGTTGGGAAAACAGCTTCAGTCCCAACTCGTTCAATTTCTCGTTACTTTTATAAGTCATCACCATCGATCGACGTGGGTTCATCCGCGCGCGAAAATGTGCCCGAAACCGTTCGAGAAAGTAGGATAGGCGGGGACTTTTTTCGATGGGGGTTTGGGTTTCGCGTAGCTTTTCGTACTCGAGCAGCAACTGGCGAATCGTCACCGTCATCCGCCGTGCCAACTGACAGGCAATCAGCACCAGCGCTTTGGCTTCGTCCTGGGTTAGGGGACGGCGCTGGCTGAAGCGGCGTAGGGGGTTGGTACAGCGCAGTTGCCACAACACCACTCGGTTTTTAATAATTCCTTGCAATTCTAATTGTTTGGATAGCGCTAAGATGTCTTCAGACCCTTTGAGATTTAGGGCCTCAAGAGCTAAAAGAATCAGGTCGATTTGCATCCGAGTCCGGCGAGGACAGCCATCGCTCGAAATGGGGAGATTCGGCAAGCTCTCCAAAATGAGAGGAGCGGACAGGTCTGGAGGACTAGTGGATACCATTACGCTAACTTTCTATAGATATAAATGGAAGAGTAGAGAAGTTGGGAGGAGCGATCTCGCACCGCAGATCCCCATACATTAGTGTAGGATTTTTAGAGCTTCCCTTGGCAACCGGCCGGATACCCTGCCGATAGGCCTTGCCCGGATACTTATTATTACTCACTTGTTACTCGCTACTTCTGATGGATCTTAAATCGATCGTCCGCGACATTCCAAATTTTCCTCAACCGGACATTGTCTTCCGGGATATCACCACCCTGTTGAAAAACCCCCGAGCACTCCGCTACACCGTCGATACGATGGGCGATCGCTGCGGGGAACTCGCACCGGATTACGTGCTGGGAATGGAGTCGCGCGGGTTTCTATTCGGCGTTCCCTTAGCTTGCCAGTTGGGGGCGGGTTTCATTCCCGTTCGCAAATCCGGCAAACTCCCCGCTCCAGTCTACTCGATCGAGTACGAACTCGAATACGGTACCGATCGCCTTGAAATACACCAAGATGCCATCGAACCGGGCAGTCGGGTTTTGATCGTAGACGATTTGATCGCCACTGGGGGGACAGCTGCAGCCACGGCTCAACTCGTCCAACAAGCTGGAGGTGAGACGATAGGCTTTGGGTTTATTGTAGAACTGGCTGCCCTCGGCGGACGCGAGAAGCTGCCGTCAGTCCCTATCATTAGCCTCGTGGAATATTAATCGGCCAAGAGGAGATGGGGAGAATTTTAAATTCCAGAGGAGATGAAAAGAAAAGCGACTCACCAATTTTCCACACTCCGAGATCCGTTGTTTCTTCACTCTCCCCCAAATCTCACGAACAGTTAGCCATTAATCATTAGCTCCAATATGACTTCTACCCCAGAAACCCCACCACCTTCTGCAACTCGCGACTTCGGGGATGGGTTCGCCCGATTTTTCGCTGGTGAAACCTTCGCCTATATCCTCAAACGCTTTTTGCAGGCGATCGTGACGCTGTTTCTGGCTTCAATGCTGTGTTTTGCAATTATTCAGTTGGCTCCTGGAGATTACCTAGATCAACTGCGAGCGCAACCCAACGTTTCTGAGGAAACCATTCGTCAACTTCAGGAACAATTCGGACTCGATAAGTCCATATTCGAGCAATATGGGCGCTGGCTGACGCAAATCCTAACGGAGGTCAATTTCGGACGTAGTTTTATTTATCAGCGTCCGGTGGCAGGACTGCTATTAGAACGGGTGGCGGCAACGATTTTACTGGCCGTCTCTTCGTTAATTGCCACCTGGGCGATCGCGATTCCTCTGGGTATTGTCGGTGCCATTCATCAAAACCGCTGGCTAGATAAGTTCTTGCAAACTCTCAGCTATACCGGACAGGGATTTCCTAGCTTTATTACGGCACTGCTGCTGTTGATTTTAGCTCAAAATCTATCCCCGTTATTGCCTGTGGGCAATATGAGTAGCGTTTACTACGCGGATTTAACAACATTCGGCAAAATCTTAGATATCGGTTGGCATATGATTTTACCGACGATCGCCTTGAGTATTACCAGTTTTGCGGGGTTACAGCGTATTACGCGAGGGCAATTACTCGATGTTTTGCGCCAAGACTATATCCGAACGGCGCGGGCAAAAGGATTGCCGGAAAATCGCGTTATTTATACCCACGCATTGCGCAATGCCATCAATCCTTTGATTACAATTATTGGATTTGAATTTGCAAGTTTATTGAGTGGTTCTTTTATTGCAGAATATTTCTTTAATTGGCCGGGACTAGGTCGATTAATTCTAGAAGGCGTTCGAGCACAAGACTTATATTTAGTGATGGCGAGCTTGATGATGGGTGCGGTTATGTTAATTCTTGGAAACTTACTAGCCGATTTGTTATTGAAATTTGCCGATCCTAGAATAAAACTAGACGATCTAAAATAAAAGAAGACACTTAAACAATGATTTCCCAAGTTTACTATCTGGTTCGTTCTAAAGTTGATGGAAAATATTTAGCTGCCCATCCAAATCCGGATCTACCAGAACGTTATTTATTAGTTTTTCAAGAAAATTTTGATGCTCGAAGTTATTTAAATAAATATGGTGGAGACATGAAAGAAAAACTCACCATTGAATCAATAACCCCGATTCAGTTGAAAAGTATCATCGAGCGGTGGAGTTTTAGCGGGGTGGGGGTGGTAAAAGATCCATTACTGCCGAATGTTGAGTTTTTACGTCAATAATGGGTTGCAACAATCGACTTATTGGTCTGATAGAAGAACGAAATCGCGCCCGATTCATTGCAGGCGCGATCTATCAAAACTTTTGTATTCTGTGACTTTTGGAACACCCCCTCCAGCACCTCTTTTCGGGGGGAAATAAGTTCGGAATTGAACTTTTACACTGGTTTGTCCAACTGTCCGCTTTACACCTCGCTCGGTTTTTTCCCTACGCTAGGGTTTCGACTTCTAGGGCAATCTCTTCACTTTTGTGAGAGATGTTTGCTTCTAAATCTGCCAGCCAAGATTCGATGGGCAATTGTTGAAGATGTCGCGTCATTCTCCACAGTAAACTCCGTAGCAAATTCACCGCTCGCTCGAATCCGTTACTCTCCTTCTCTGGGACATCGCCATCATCTGTAGGTACGTTCTGGGAGATGGGAGCCAAAACCGTTGCTAGTTGGGGAATCGTTGCATTTTCCCGATGCCAGTTCCTAGGAAGTTGCCAGGTGAGCGTTTGACTGCGCGGAGCTTGACAGATTCTCGCATTGGCGCTCTGGCTGGAGAACAAATTCGATGAGGGAAAGACAATTAGCAGTATAATTAGTATTGTTAATAAGCAGCGCCACACGTCCATTATTTATTTCCACCTCCTATTTTTTTTGATTTCCGCGCGCGAAATTGCCCGCGAGCGTACAGGACAACTTTTAGGTTGCACGTTACCTTACTCGGCGATCGAGTATATTGATTGAGAACTGTATCTGCTTTGAGGTTTCAATCTCGCGGCACTCAGTCCTAGGCGATCGTCGTCCTAGACAATCGTACTGAAGTCAGAAATTTGGAGACACACTTCAAGTTCCCGAAACCTTCGGTCTTGGGTATGAATTCCGACACGAGCGACTTCACGCAACTCACATCGATTTTTCTCGAACTCCACCACTTATCGGGGGATTTTTCCCACCTCAAATATCTTTCCCAGAAACACCCAGGGAGAACTGTTTCTGTTCTTCCTCGGATTTTCGTTCTTTGGGTAGCTACTTCATCTCGACTGGAGTTCTACCGCCATCGGTTTGAACGCCAGTTATATAGCTAGAAAACAGAGGCACGATTCATTCTCGCGATCGACTCGTAAAACGATCCGATTCGATACCAAACCGCTAGGAATATTCTGAGACCGACAAATCAACTCTCAGTCTTCTGTGATGAGAAGACACTAAACCAGAGACTTGCAGCCGAGCTGGCTAGTTTTCTTTCGAGGGAATGATTCGCGGTTGGGAGAATTAGCGTGCTAATCTCTCAAACTATAAGCGACCTGAAGCTTCGCTAAAATAAAATTTTGCTAGGTCTTCGATCTCAGTCGCTTTAGACTTTTTGCTTGTGTTTCTTCATTTGGCTGAAAACCGTTTGAAGAACTTTTAGCTTTAATTCTTACCTTACTTATATAATAACATTAAGATTCAAAAATGTGTCGGAAATTTAAGAACAATTTGATTTTTTTTTCATCCGGATATTACCCGTACCCAATGGAAAAAAAGAGTTGCGCTCAACACCAAAAACCAACAACTTGTATTACTCGATACAAAAGATAAGGAGCGATCGGCGAGATATTGGGAGTGGGGGGACGCGGTGGCGCGGTGACACAGTCGGCACGAGTACTAGCGTTTCTTGAAAGCCTCCCACGCAGCATAAATGCGTGCCTTTAGATGGGATTGGCATAGTTCGAGTGACTTACACCATCAAGAGGCAATTTGGATCGGCGATTGTGATTTATCGCCGATCCAAATTGCAAAAAATTGCAAAAAAAAACGCCCAAGAGTAATTCCGGGCGTTGCCATCAGGGTGCATCTACTAAATTCAATATAACAGATTGGGGGGTTACACCCCTCAGCAGTTTTACATTTCTTAACATTTTGAATTTATAGCACGAGGCCTTGAGGGAGCAGACATCTGACAAAGCGACAAGCGATAACGCGATCGAACAGTGCGAGTTCCCAAAAAAAAAGAGAAACGATCGCTCGAATCTCCAATTAATCCAACTCAGAATCGAAAGTTGTTAAGCAAGGGTTTCGGGACAATATCCCAAACCGTTTACGAACTGCTTGCGGAAGGCTTCAATTTCTTCGAGATCGGGATGACCGTGAGAGACGATCGCTACTTGGTAGCGACGCATGACATCAACGGGAGATTGTCCCGTCTCCAAACTCCACAGCGCCATCTGGACGCGAATATTGGAGGGGTAGGGAATACCCAACTCGTTCATATAAGCAAGAAAGTCACCGTGTTGCTCGGAGGAAAGCTGATGTTCCATTTTCACCCTCACTACCCAACCGTCGATTTGATGGATTACTGTCATGAAGCGTACCGGGACTTTTCCCAGCCTTAAGAATTCAGCAACCCTCAAAGTCAAACTGGCATTTGCGAGGTAGTAAAGATAATCCATATCTGGTTGCCACATTAGGGGGTTACTATATATATTCGCGCGCAGGCCAGTACCGCTGATAGGGTGGAGTCCCTGTAATTGTGTGGGGGATGTTACCCAAACGGGAAAATGCTTGCCGCAATGACAGCCGCACAGAGCGAAAACAAGATGGGAGCGAACGTGAGTGTTAGGGAAAATATCGATCTGTTACTCGAAGCCTACGATTACGAACTGCCGCCAGAGCGGATCGCTCAAAATCCTGTAGAACCTAGAGATAGCGCTCGCCTGCTGGTGGCAAACTCCCCGGCGAGTCACAACCATCGCATTTTTCGCGAACTGCCAGACTTGCTCGCACCGGGAGATTTACTCGTTCTTAACGATACGCGGACGATTCCCGCTCGTCTCTACGGTAACAAACCCAGTGGTGCAGCTGTGGAAGTTCTACTCCTAAACGAGCGATCGCCCGATACTTGGCTGGCACTGGTCAAACCGGGGAAACGTTTGCAGCCGGGGGCGCAGATTGTTTTTTCCGCCGAGTCGGACTCGCCAGGGGCAGATTCTGTGGCGACCCTCACGGCAACGGTTCTGGCGCGAGAGGATGCCACGGGAGGACGTATTTTGCAGTTTGACGTACCGCCGGGAACTGCCTTGGTTCAACTCCTCGATCGATTCGGGTGCGTCCCCCTACCCCCCTATATTACCGACTCCAAAGCTCCTCCCGAGCGCTACCAAACCGTTTATGCCGAGCATCCGGGTTCGGCGGCGGCCCCTACGGCGGGACTGCATTTTACCGATGAGTTGCTGGGGCGATTGGACGCGCGGGGAATCGATCGTGCGTTTGTGACCCTACACGTTGGGGTGGGGACCTTTCGTCCGGTGAAAGCGGCTGAGATTACCCACCATCAAATGCATGGAGAGTGGGTAGAGGTGGGTAAGGAAACCGTGGAGAAAATTCGCCAAACTCAGGCGCGAGGTAGGCGAGTTATTGCGGTCGGGACGACGGTGGTGCGATCGCTCGAATCTGCCGCGCGGGGGGGCACCCTACAACCGTTCTGCGGGCAGACGGATTTATTTATCTATCCGGGCTATCAATGGCAGGTGGTGGACGGATTGATTACCAATTTTCACTTGCCTCGATCGAGTTTGCTGATGTTGGTTTCGGCGATGGTGGGTCGAGAGCGCCTATTAGAGTTGTATCGAGAGGCGATCGAGCTGGAATATCGCTTTTTCTCCTTTGGCGATGCCATGTTGCTAGGTAACTTTGCGCAGCGATCGCCAGCCATCTGACTTCAAGAAAATTAAGCGATTTTGTCAGTTTTATGTCTTGACAAAATCCAGACCGTCTGAAACTAGTAAGCTTAAAAGTTGCTTTTAACTTCAACTCAAAATCGACTGAGTGTGGTGTAAAATCCAAATATAGACAAGAAGTTCACTCTCAATCGAATCTAAATATTCCGTTAAGCCGACGGTTTTTGGCTTACGTTTTGATGCCATCGTTTGCATAAAAGAAACGATCGCGATCGAGCGCAGAAATAGCGTTCGTTATTAGATAAAGTCGCGATTGCGCTTGTGTACAACTTTAAGTTAATTTAACTCGAACGTTAGTTTGGGGTTATTTTTATCGCGCTCTTGAGTTTGTCGATCGGAGTGGTAGTTTAGCGTTCCAATTTTTATGATTTACTCGTTTTGAAATGCTCATTTTTTATTCGATCGACCTCAAAATGTATGAAAAATAAATAATTTTTTCAATTTCTTTTTAAACTAGTATCTTAATTTTTGCCCGCCGCTCGATAATTTTTTCAAGCGCGTAAATTTCTCGTCCTCGATCGTTTTTTTGAAAACTGTATATTCTCCAAAATCTTAAAGACACTTGTCCTTTCCTTTTCCTTTACCCAGCGCGTAGCGTTATAAATTAATCATGTCTTTCGTTGGTTTACACATTCATAGCGATTATAGTCTTCTCGATGGTGCCAGTCAGCTTCCTCAACTGATTAAAAGAGCACTAGAGCTAAAAATGCCGGCGATCGCGCTAACCGACCACGGTGTTATGTACGGTGCCGTCGAGCTGATTAAAACCTGCCGAGATCGAAATATAAAGCCAATTATCGGCAATGAAATGTACGTCATGAACGGGGATATTACAAAACAAGAACGCCGTCCAAAATATCACCAAGTCGTGCTGGCAAAAAATAGCCAAGGCTATAAAAATTTAGTTAAATTAACCACGATATCTAGTTTAGAAGGTGTTCAAGGAAAGGGGATATTTTCTCGTCCTTGTATTAATAAAGACCTACTCGAACAATATCGAGAAGGATTAATTGTAACCAGTGCTTGTTTGGGGGGAGAAGTTCCCCAAGCGATTTTAAAGAAAAGACCCGATGCCGCGAGAAAAGTAGCCCAGTGGTATAAAGATACATTTGGTGAAGATTATTACTTAGAAATTCAAGACCACGGCACTCCCGAAGACCGATTGGTGAATGTTGAAATTGTCAACATTGCCAAAGAACTCGATATTCAAATTATTGCCACCAACGACTCCCATTATATTTCCTGTAACGACGTAGAAGCGCACGACGCGCTGCTGTGCATTCAGACCAAAAAGCTGGTCACCGAAGATAAACGGCTGCGCTATTCGGGGACAGAATATCTAAAATCTGCCGAAGAAATGGCCTTGCTGTTTCGCGACCATTTAGAAGAAGAAACGATCCAAGAAGCGATCTCCAATACCTTAGACGTTGCCGACAAAGTGCAACCCTATAATATCTTTGGCGATACGCGAATTCCTAACTTTCCCATCCCCTCCGGCTACACCCCCGATACCTACGTCGAAGAACTGTCATGGGAAGGATTGCTCGAACGGTTGAATGCCAGAACCCGCGCTGAAATTAAACCCATTTATAAAGAACGCCTGGAATACGAGCTGAAAATGATTCAGCGGATGGGATTTTCGACCTATTTCCTGGTGGTGTGGGATTACATCAAATTTGCCAGAGATCGAAAAATTCCCGTCGGGCCCGGTCGGGGTTCTGCGGCAGGGTCGCTAGTGGCTTATACCCTGCGGATTACCAACATCGATCCGGTGCATCACGGCTTACTCTTCGAGCGATTTCTCAACCCCGAACGCAAATCCATGCCTGATATCGATACCGACTTCTGTATCGACCGGCGGGATGAAGTGATCGAATACGTCACCGAGAAATACGGTAAAGATCGGGTGGCGCAAATTATTACCTTCAACCGGATGACCTCGAAAGCCGTTCTTAAAGATGTCGGTCGGGTGTTGGACATTCCCTACAAACAAGCCGACAAAATGGCGAAATTGATTCCGGTGTCCAGAGGCAAACCGGAAAAACTGGCGGTGATGATTTCCGATAAAACCCCCGCACCGGAATTTAAAGAAGCGTACGATAGCGATCCGATCGTGCATCGGTGGGTGGATATGGCGATTCGGATCGAAGGGACGAATAAATCTTCGGGAGTTCACGCGGCTGGGGTGGTAATTTCAGCCGATCCCCTCGATGAAATCGTCCCCCTGCAATTAAATAAAGAAGGTGCGGTAACCACTCAGTATTCGATGGAAGAACTCGAATCTCTGGGAATGCTGAAAATGGATTTTCTGGGTCTGAAAAACCTGACGATGATTCAGAAAACCCTCGATTTGGTGAAAAAGAGTAAAAACCTGGATATCGATCCCGATCGCCTTCCCGCCGACGAACGAAAAGCGCAAGAAATTTATGCACGTAGCGAGGAGAAAAAGCTACCGGCCGATATTCAAAAGACCTATCAACTTTTATCTGTGGGTCAGTTAGCTGGCATTTTTCAGCTCGAATCTTCGGGGATGCGGCAAGTGGTTCGCGACCTCAAACCATCGAGTATTGAAGATATTTCATCGATTCTTTCTCTCTACCGTCCGGGTCCGCTCGATGCGGGTCTAATTCCTAAATTTATCAACCGCAAACACGGTCAAGAACAAGTCGTTTACGAACACGTCCTTTTAGAACCCATTCTCGAAGAAACTTATGCAGTGATGGTATATCAAGAGCAAATCATGAAAATTGCTCAAGATTTGGCGGGATATACGTTAGGAGAAGCGGATTTATTGCGCCGCGCCATGGGAAAGAAGAAGCTGGCGGAAATGCAAAAACACCGCGATATTTTTATCGATGGTGCAGCAAAAAATGGGGTGAGCAAAAAAATAGCAGAAGAGCTATTCGATCAGATGATTAAGTTCGCTGAATATTGCTTCAACAAATCCCATTCTATGGCTTATGGATATGTTACCTATCAAACCGCATATCTCAAAGCCAATTACCCGGTCGAATATATGGCGGCGCTACTGACCGCGAATAGTGGAAACCAAGATAAAGTGCAAAAATATATTGCGACCTGCATGAATATGAACATACAGGTCGAACCGCCAGATATTAATCGATCGGAAATTGATTTTACCCCCGTTGACGGTAAGATTTTGTTCGGGTTATCAGCCGTGCGAAATTTAGGGCAAGGAGCGATCGAATGTTTGCTTGAAGCTCGCGAAGCCGGAGCTTTTGAATCGTTGGCTGATGTGTGCGATCGCCTCGACCTACAAGCGGTGAATAAACGGGCGTTCGAGGCTTTAATTCAATGTGGGGCTTTCGATCGCCTCGAACCAAACCGCCATCAATTGATGCAAGATTTGGGGCTGGTTATCGACTGGGCGCAGACTCGGGCGCGGGATAAAGCCTCGGGACAGGGAAATTTGTTCGATTTGATGGGGGACGCGCAAACGGCATCGACAGAGGATGGTTTTGAAGCAATTCCTAAAGGCAAACCCGTCGAAGATTACGATCCGCTGACCAAATTGAGGCAAGAAAAAGAACTGCTGGGATTCTACGTTTCCGATCATCCCCTCAAGCCGATTCAACAGTCGGCGCGATTGCTCGCCCCGGTGAATTTAAACGATTTGAGCGATCGCCAAGAAAGCACCCTCGTCAGTGCGATCGTGATGATAAGCGGGATTAAACCCATTTTGACCAAAAAAGGCGATCGCATGGCAATTCTGCACCTCGAAGACCTCACCGGACAAGCAGAAGGGGTGGTGTTCCCCAAAAGTTACGAGCGGATTTACCCCTGTCTTCTAGCCGATGCCAGGCTAATTATTTGGGGAAAAATCGATCGGCGAGACGATCGCACCCAACTGATTATTGAAGATGCCGAACCGATCGAACGGGTGAAAATGGTGATGGTGGAACTCAATCCCCAAGAAGCCAAAAGCATTGAAGTTCAACATCGCCTGCGCGAAATCATCCAAGCACACACCGACAAAGAAAAACTGGCAAAAGTCCCGGTGGTGGGAATCGTGACGGCCGGAGAAAAACGTCAGTTCGTTCGTTTCGGCGTTCAATTCCGAGTCCTCGACTCGGCGCGCGCGGTGAACGCGCTCAATTTTGCCCAGTTTCCCGCCCGCGAAGAACCGTTGGCACGAGCCTAGAGAAGAATGATAGGGGAAACATAAAATATAGACCCCGCACAGTTTGGGAAGCGAGAAATGCGGTTGATGGTAGGGGTAGTGC
>NZ_JADEXN010000326.1 GCF_015207075.1 Zarconia navalis LEGE 11467 | reverse complement strand
AAGTACAAGCGATCGCTGCCCCAGAGAACTCAAATTTCCAAGCCGGACAACAGGTGCGAGAAGCCGTGCGAGCGATCCCTCGAGAGCGAGACTTGATCGTCGCCTTGGACTCGACGTTAGAACGAATCGAACGGGTGGATGCCACCAGTGCGTTCTCGGCTATTCGCAACGTATCGACGGCGGTCGTTGGCGAACCGGCAGATTGCTTGTTTGGCAAAGTCCGGCGAGCGAACTTGGCTCAAATGCCCGATGCCGATTTACCGACGTTACCCGACCGCGGCGGATACGGTTTGTATTCCCTCGGACACGAGCCGATTCCGAGTAGCTTGAGCGAAGGAGATGAGGCAATTAAAACCGCCGTACATCGCCTCATTCCCCAACTCGAAACCCTCCGAGCCGATAAGCTTTTGAGTTTGAGCGATAACGAAGGTTCCTCGGGTTTGGGAATTAAAGTGACTTTGGCTTTAGTGGAACCGGAAAATCGAATCTTACTTGAAAAACAAACGCGGCGAGCTAAATCTAGTTCCAGTGCGGCAGTGGTCAGTTCGACGATCGATCGCCCGGTTGAAAGTGGGATCGTCGCCGTACCTGCCGGTGGTCGCATTCAGTATCGATTGCAAAACTTCAGCAATCGCCCAGTTTACTTTATCTTATTTGGTCTCGATAGTAGCGGGCGGGCGATCGCCTTCAATTTGGTTAGCCTTAATGCCAGTCTCACCCAAACAGGACAACACCTCTCGATCGATCCGGGTCAAACCCTCATGCTTCCCTTTCCATCGGAGTCTTGGAAAGTGAGTCCTCTAAGCGGATTGACCAAAACTCAAATTATTTGCAGCTATAGCCCCTTTGAGACCACCCTCGCCGCTCTCTCGGAAACGCTCCCGTCTAAAACCCTAAACTTGCAGGTTTTGCCGAAGCCATTAACCATCGCCCAGGCAATTTTAGAAGATTTACACCGAGCGAGCCTTCCCACCACTCAAGATTTAGGACTCCCGAAAGATATTTTTGCTTTGGATGTGAACCTTTGGGCAACGCTGAGCTTGATGTATCGCGCCGTCGAATCGAATGGTGAGTCTGGAATGGGGTGACAGGTTTCGGGTTCGCCCAAGCCCTTCGAGTCAAATCGATTGAGGTCTGGTGGCTTACCGATTCCGTCTATCGAACGGGATAGATCGACAAAGGGGATGAAAAGTCAAACTTCTCATCCCCTCTCAATTTGCCGAGCGAAAAACCGTTAAGCCGGATAAACGCTTACTTTTTTACGGCTTTTGCCCTTGCGCTCGAAGGTGACGATACCATCGATTGTCGCAAACAGCGTATCATCGTTACCGCGTCCGACATTATTTCCCGGATGCACTTTCGTTCCTCGCTGGCGGATGAGAATATTCCCAGCTTTGACGACTTCACCGCCAAAGCGCTTTACGCCCAGGCGCTGGGCGTTAGAGTCGCGACCGTTGCGAGTGCTACCCGTTCCTTTCTTGTGAGCCATTCTATTCTCCGATTCGGTGACTTGTAACTGAATTCGTTCGCATTTGCCCGACTTGCCATAATTTCCTCGATTCACTCTATACGAGCACCATCAATTTGAAAATAAGGCAAGATCCTGTTTTTATTCTGCCGCAGTTTGGGCGGTGTCTTCGGGGACGACTTCTGTGGGGACTGATTCTGTTGTATCAGCATCCGACGCTAAGACCGAACCGTTGAGATTAATCGAATTAATCATAAACCGGGTTTGTTCTTGGCGATGTCCCCGCTTTTTGCGGGTTTTCTTCTTCGGCAACATTTTGTAGACGATGATTTTGCGACCCCGGAAGTGACGCATCACCGTTCCTTCTACCGTTGCACCTTCAACGAAGGGTTGACCTACGTGAACTTCCCCATCATTTTGTACTAAAAAAACCTTATCGATGGTTACTTTGGTGTCGGGTTCGACATGTAACAATTCGATATCGTAGAAGCGACCGGGTTCGACCCGAATTTGCTTTCCACCCGTTTCAATAATTGCGTAAGTCATTCAATAATCCTCAACGTGGCCGTACGGGTGTCTAGCTGTCTCGTCGATGGAGAATGCTAGCCTTGGCTGTACCCGATCCGAGCATAATTTGAAATTGCCAGCCTTCTATTATGGTGGCTTGTCCTGTTTGATGTCAAGTTTGCGGTTGACCGACTCGAAGGGGACTTACGCACAACTATCCTATCCATCCCGAGGGCAATCGGATGTCTCTAACGCGATCGACAGGACTTACGCAAAGCCACTACTGGGTCGGTGTGTTGAGGCCCGCAACCTGACTGACTGACCAAACTATAGACCTGTCGATTGGGTTGAAGCATGAAGCCCAACAACCGCAACCGATTGTATTGAGCAGGCCCCCACTCCCAACCTATCGAAATTTCAAGGCTCCCGAAACTTTTGTCAGTCAACCAGCTCTGACTCTTCGTTCGATCGAATCGAATCGGCTAGACGATCGAGCGTTTGTTTTTCAAAAGATGCTGTTGCTAATGCTTCTTGCTGTAACGAGCTATTGTCAATATTTGAGTGCGAACAATTTTCACAATGCAGGCTGGAGAATTTGAAAATCTTTTCGGAATCGAACGAGTTAATCCTGTAGCTTGTAAAAGAAGAGCTTTTCGGATACTTGGTTTTCATTGGTACAGATACTAAACTGTACCATAACGAACAAAAAGAAAGATTAATCGCCGCTTAGGATTGAAGTTAATGACCCTTTAAAATATTTCACTTAAAATGGGTGATAAATCATGAAATTTACGTCTATTTTACTAGCATCTTGAATATTACTCAAGAGCAATTTACTCTACACCTAAGTTTGGATTAATGTAGAAACATGTAATTTCTCTTCCCTAGGTACTGCATAAAATAGCGACTTGCCGTACCTATTCAAAGAATAGAATCGAATGATTGACAAATCAAACTAATCTAAAGCCAAAAATGAAACGATCGATTGCTTTTTTCGCGGGTCTCATGATGTTGGGAACCCTCTCTCCCGCCACTGCCACCTCAAATCCCGCCCAGAAAAAGCCTCTGGTTCGGTCTCCCCAGCAGCAGATGCCCGTGGGGGAAAATCGGGCGAAGACACTCCAAAATAAGCAAGGTAAAGCATTGGGCGCAACTCCGGCCCAGCCGATGGAACGCGGCACATCAAAACTGGCGCAAATCGATGAATCGATCGGCTTATTTCCCAGTTTTGAGGATGGAAAATATGGCTATACCAACGAAGCAGGTGAGTGGGTCATCAAACCCCAATTCGACGAAGCCTGGGAATTTTACGAAGGACTCGCTCCAGTGAAAGTGGGTCGGCTATGGGGATATATCGATCCGTCCGGTAACTTCGTCATCGAACCCCAACTCGACGAAACTTGGGGATTTTACGATGGGATTGCCATCGTTCGCGCGGGCTATCAATGGGGTTTAATCGATCGAGCGGGCAACTTCATCGTCGAACCCCAATTTGATGAAATTTGGTATCCCTCCGGAGAACTGATTACCGTCAAAAAAGCCTATCAGTGGGGATTTATCGATCGCGCTGGAAATGTTGTTGTCGAACCGGAATACGAAGCGGTTTGGGACTTTTCTGAAGGACTCGCGGGTGTTCGGCGCGACTACAAATGGGGTTTTGTGGATACGACGGGAAATCTCGTTATCGAACCTCAGTTTGACGAAATTTGGAGCTTTTCAAGCGGTGTCGCTCCCGTCAGAACCGGTGCCAAGTGGGGGATTATCGATCGAGCGGGAAGAACCGTCGCCGCCCCCCAGTTCGACGAGATTTGGAGCTTTACCAACGGTGTATCTCCGGTGCGCATCGGCGCGAAATGGGGATTTATCGATACGGCAGGCAATATCGTCGTCGAGCCTCAATTTGACGAAACATGGGGCTTTTCGGGCAGTGTAGCCCCCGTACGCGTGGGTAGCAAGTGGGGAGCTGTGGACAGGTCAGGCCGCTTGACGATCGAACCTCAATTCGATGAAATCGGCTACGTTTCCGAAGAACTCTCCTCCATCCGAATGGGCAGTAAGTGGGGTCTGATCGATTCGTCCGGTCGCATTGCCGTCGAACCCCAATTTGATGAAATCGGCTACGTTTCCGAAGAACTCTCCTCCATCCGAATGGGCAGTAAGTGGGGTCTGATCGATTCGTCCGGTCGCATTACCGTCGAACCCCAATTTGATGCGGTTTGGTATCTCTTAGAAGGTATTGCGTCTATCCAAGTGGGAGATAAATGGGGTGCGATCGATATGGCAGGTCGCATCCTTGCCGAGCCTCAGTTTGACGAAATTTGGTATTTCTCCGAAGATGTCGCCCAGGTGCGTATCGGCGAGCGATGGGGCTATCTCAATCGATCGGGCGAGTTAACCTGGGACGAAAACTAGTGCAGCACAGAAATTATGACGGGTAATTTTGTAGGGGTAATCCCGCGCCCGGTTACCCCATCCGACCGGGGACGCGCACAGGGGCGCTACCCCTACCTGTCGCGCATCATTGTGGTCAAGTACTAGAAGTATGCGGGGATGGGGAGAAGAACGACTCATTAATTGTCCGTATCTCTCCCCCAGCTTCCTCAGTTCCCCCAACCTCCTATTCTCCATCGAACCAAATCTGTCGGTAAATGAGTTCTAGTTCGTTGCCGACAGTAAAAAAATAATCCATTTGCTGCGTTTGCAGAGAAACGAAAATTCGCCAAAAACCCAGCGCTAAAATAGCGACAATCGTCCCAGCCGCCGTGGTCAGCAATGCCGCACTAATTCCGGCCAGAGCTTGAGATGTGTTGGTTTGGGCGATGTTGCCAATATCGAGTTCGGCAAAGGTGACAATCAAGCCGATGACGGTTCCGAGCAATCCCAATAGTGGCGACAGTCCCACCACCGCCTCGAAAAATTGGTTGCCCTTGCGCATTTGGATAAATTCTTTGTCGGCGGCGGCTTCCATCGCCAAATGGAAGGTTTCCGGATTGGGATGTTGCAGTTGCAGGGGGGCGAGCAAAAAGCGACCGATGGGTAGAGACTCTGCTTGTCGGGCGATCGCCGCCGCTTTACCCCAATCGTAGCGAGCCGCATCCAAAACGTGGCTGACGATTTGGTGTTCGCGCCCGAGCAAATGGATCCAGAACCCCGCTCGTTCGATGGCGCGGGTTAAGGTGAGAACTGATAGTCCTAACAACGGCCACATCACCGGACCGCCTTGGAGGAATAACTCGTACGCTCGGGTCATTTCGATCGGGGAAGAGAAGGGCTAGGTTTTGGATGTTATACCAGTTTGACGAAATCATGCAACTGTGAAGGTTCCTCGAAAGTTCCTCAAAGTCGATCTTCCCCATTCTCTAATTTGCTCGGAATGGGGGCGATCGCCCCCATCCGGTTACACTACGGCAAAGTCCTCAATGTCGATCGCTGTGGCATTGATATTCAAAAGCGATACCAACACCTCATCACCAATGCGAATTTGCGTATTGCCTCCCAGTTGAGAAATCGTGAGTTGGGCAAACGTTAACCCCTCTTGCAAACCGATAATATCTACCCCATCTTCAAAATCGGTGACGATATCGCTGCCATCGCCGAGACCCAAATCGAAGCGATCGCCTCCTTCACCGCCAGATAACGTATCATCCCCCAAATCTCCCCGCAATACATCGCTTTGGAACCCACCATCAAGAGAATCGTTGCCTCCACCGCCATGAAGGAGATCGCTTCCCAAACTTCCTAGCAGCACATCGTCTCCCCCATTTCCAAACAGGAGATCGTTACCGCTAAACCCGTGAAGACAATCGTTACCCAGTTCACCTAGCAGTACGTCATCGCCATCGCCACCATTGATGCCGTCGTTCCCTTGTCCGCCGAAAACTAGATCGTTGCCCAATCCAGCATCGATATATTCAATTCCAGCGTTGCCGAAAACTAGATCGTTGCCATCGCCAGCATTGATGCGATCGTTGCCCAATCCGCCGGAAATGACATCGTTGCCATCGCCACCGAGAACGGCATCGTTATCTTTTCCGGCACGTACGGTATCGTCTCCAGTTCCGGCGTTGATGAAATCTCGTCCCTGGTTGGCGAAGAGGCGATCGTTTCCGGGACTCCCCAAGAGGTTGTCGTCTCCCGCTTGGGCGATAATCAAGCTTTGGGTTTCGCCTGTGGCATCGAGGGTATTGGCATTGTCATCGCCGATAAGAGA
>NZ_JADEXN010000325.1 GCF_015207075.1 Zarconia navalis LEGE 11467 | reverse complement strand
GTGTTGACAAAGCAAAGACAACAGACAGTTGACACCACTGCGCCCATGTAATTACCCATATTTCCAATAGATTACCAACCCAATATGAGCAAGATACTCGCCCTAAAATCATGACCGATCGACCCGTCATCGCCATTCACCAACTCGACCACTATTTCGGCTCGGGACAACTCCGAAAACAAGTCTTATTCGACATAAATTTAGAGATTGCACCCGGTGAAATCGTAATTATGACCGGGCCCTCGGGTTCGGGTAAAACCACCCTCCTAACGCTGATGGGCGGCTTGCGCTCGGCTCAATCGGGCAGCCTCAAGATATTAGGCAAAGAACTGTGTCAAGCGAGTCAAAACGACTTAGTTAAAGTTCGGCGAAACAACGGTTACATCTTCCAAGCCCACAATTTACACGGCAGTCTAACCGCCCTGGAAAACGTGCAAATGGGGTTAGAAGTTCACGGGACGTTCTCCAAACCCGATCGCCACCGTCGTGCGGCTCAAATGCTAACCCAGGTGGGTTTAGAAGAACGAATCCACTACTATCCAGGCGACTTATCTGGGGGGCAAAAACAACGAGTGGCGATCGCCCGCGCCCTGGTGAGTCGCCCCAAAATCGTCCTCGCTGACGAACCCACCGCCGCCCTGGATAAAAAATCGGGACGGGATGTGGTTAACCTAATGCACGACTTAGCCAAAAAACAGGGCTGTACGATTTTGCTAGTAACGCACGATAATCGGATTTTGGACATTGCCGATCGCATTATCTATATGGAAGACGGGCGCTTAGCCACTCAACCCGAAGCTGCGGCAATTGCCCAGTAGCATCTCAGTACAACCAAAATACTCATCTCTTCCTTTTCTTCCTTTCTTCTAACTTCGTGTCCTTTGTGTCTTTGTGGTTCATTAACGTCGGTATTCTTTCACTCTCAAGAGATTTCGATCTGACTCCCACTCAACCCAGGCGACAACAAAAGCATCTACCACTGCACTTTATACATGATAAATAACTCTCCGGGCTTAGAGCTTTTTTTCTTAATACCCGCTGCTTTCATCGTTGCTTCCCAATCGGCGATCGAATCGAGATACACTTCAGTTCCTAAATAGGTTTCGAGAATTGCCCAATCTTCAGCCAGCGGTGCTTCGGGATTGAGGATATCAAACACAAATTGTCCTCCCGGTTTGAGCACGCGTTGGACTTGTTCCATCACCGTACTCCAATAGTCGCGGGAGAAATAGCAACTAAACCCCGTCGCGATCGCCAAATCGAATCGATCGGCTTCGTATTCTAACTGATGAGCTGCTCCCATTTCTACACCTTTAAACAGCTTAGAATTAAGCTGAGGTGCGCGAGACTGTAGAGCCTCTTTCGCGATCGAACTCACTTCTTGACCGTAGAAAAAAGCGTTCCATTCCCACCAAGGATAGATGAGGAAACTTACCCCACAACCAATATCCAAACAGTGTTGATTTTTTTTTGGCTTTGCCAGTTCCCAAAACGGAGAGGCAATGCGAGACTGGAGTTTTCCTGTCGCCCAATCTCGAAAAATAGGCATCGATTCAACTTCTTCGGGCAGTTTAAAAGACTCTCCTCGATACTCGCGATTGAAGCGATAGGCAAGCTGACTAATCTGCGATTGCCAATCATCGGAGGCATGGCTCGCAAAATATTGAGGTACATCGCCCGGTTTTATCATATCGACCTCGATAACTTTGTCACGTATACTTGGATTTTAAATGTCGATTTCGATCGCTTTATCTTATATCGATTGGGCAAACAAAACACCACTAAATTCGATCGATTAATATTTTTTGAATTTTGTTGTCGTCTATGTTCGTGGCTTTGTTTCTATCTATTAACACGATTATTTTTACGATGGCATCCATTTTCCTCGGTCTATAAATTTTGTTGCCATCTACATTAGATTTAAAAATTTACAATCGAGCTAAATTTTATCGATCGATTTTTTTACCGTCCTGCTTTTAAAGCCTTAGAAAAGTTTTTTCGATAGGAGGAATTGACAACCACTAGCACGGGCCATAATAATGCGAGGGTTAGCTGATTGCCAAAACCCCGCTCGAAGTTCGTCCGGTGAAAGCCCTTCCAAAATTTCCAGACTCCACCACCATACACGAGGAAGACCCCTAAACCGATTAAGTAACTCATCGTTATCGATTTTCCAACGAAAGATTATAGTTTTGGATTGCTAGTTCCCAGCTCGACAACTCATCAAATGCACGGACTCGCAACTCGATCGCGATCGCTCGACTCTAAGCACTCCATCTTTTGATTTTAGTAGAAATTATCTCGAATGGATTTTACAGCTCGCCGACAGACATGGCAAACTCGGGAGATCCGCGACCTCGTTTCACGTTGCCAGCTAACGGCACAGGGCATTTTGCCAGGTCAGCAGAGAAACCGTAGGGGGATTTTTCCGGTGCCGATCCGGTTTTTGGCCCGGTAATACACGAGCTACCCAACATCGGGAAGACACTCGACGGATATGAAGAAAGATACAGCAAAAGAAAACAGCGATCGAGAATCGGGTCTGATGTCAGGCGCGACAATCCCGATCGCCCTATATCTAGCTTCTGTGAATGTTATCGGTCGTCGCGCCCAAAAATATGCAAACTCAGCACGAAGAATTTTAGATTTCCGAAATCTTCCCCATCCCCACATCTATAGGCAACGATCCCCTTGGCTGTAGACGATGTTTCGCCACCCGATCGCATCAGCGCTTTCGATCGCACGATGATGCAGCGCTGTTTGAGCTTGGCGCGGCAGGCACTGGGAAAGACGGCCCCTAACCCCCTTGTCGGGTCGGTGGTGGTTAAAGACGGGCGGATCGTCGGGGAAGGATTTCATCCCGGTGCGGGACAACCCCATGCCGAAGTTTTTGCTTTGCGCCAAGCCGGAGAACAAGCCCGAGGGGCGACGATTTACGTGAGTTTAGAGCCTTGCAACCACTACGGACGCACGCCACCCTGTTCCGAAGCGGTTGTAAAAGCGGGAGTCGCGCGGGCGATCGTCGGGATGGTCGATCCCAATCCCAAAGTTGCCGGAGGCGGCATTGCCCGGTTGCGAGAAGCGGGAATCGAAGTCATCGTCGGGGTAGAAGAGGAGGCTTGTCGCCAGCTCAACGAAGCCTTTATCCACCGCATTTTGCACCATCGCCCCTTTGGAATTTTGAAATACGCCATGACCCTCGATGGCAAAATCGCCACCACCACCGGTCATAGTGCCTGGGTGACGGGAGAAGACGCGCGCAAGGCGGTACATCAGTTGCGATCGGCCTGCGATGCAGTGATTGTGGGGGGAAATACGGTGCGATCGGATAATCCCCAATTAACCAGCCATCGCACGGATATCCCCAATCCCCTGCGAGTGGTGATGAGTCGCACGTTGGATCTGCCGGAAAACGCCCGCCTGTGGCAGACAGAGGAAGCCCCGACGTTGGTGTGTACGGAAGCGGGAGTGAAGCCGGAGTTCCAGCAACGATTGCGAGATTTGGGGGTGGAGACGATCGAACTCGAATCCGTGACTCCGGCTGGGGTGATGGAGCTTTTATACGATCGCGGCTCGCTGTCGGTCTTGTGGGAATGCGGCGGAACCCTTGCCGCCCGAGCGATCGCCGATCGCTCCGTGCAGAAAGTCATTGCCTTTATCGCCCCCAAAATCGTCGGCGGCAAAATTGCCCCTTCTCCGGTGAGCGATTTGGGTTTGGAAACCATGCCCGAAGCCCTAAATTTGGAACATGCGCGTTGGTATGCCGTGGGAAAGGATATCGCGATCGAGGGGTATTTGAGCGAATAGGAAATCGGGTTTAGATTTCAGAGTAAATACTGATTTTTCTATCTATTCTCACGTCAACTATTTTCATTCGGGAGGCTATAACAAGGTATCAGACGATCGGGTTGACGGAGCTTGTATCGATTGAAAGATGTGTTCCATATGTTCAAAAACCTCATCTTTTACCCGAGCCTAAGTTGCATAGTACGTCAACCATTCAAAAAATACTTCAATAAATTCAATTATTTTTAACTAGAAGCCGCCTGACTCTGAAGGTAGGGTGAGAAAAGCATTTCGAGTCGCTTGCTTTTCAATTGCATATTGTACTGCAATGCATAAACAGTTGAAAGCTTGTTCTGAGGTTTTTATCTCAGATAATATCTTATAGCAATTCTCAGTCTTGTGAGGTACACCCAAATTCTATTTCCTATTCCCCATTCCCCATTCCCTGGTCACTGAGCTTGTCGAAGTGCCCTATTCCCTAAAACCAGAAACTCTGTACTTCAACAGATTGAGAACCGCTATATGTAGTTTAAGTAAAAGCTCTCTTCTTGCAACAAGAAGTTCAACAGTTAAGGTTCGCCATGTAAAAGAGAATTTAGACTAATAACCCAAGCAAAACCACACTGGTAGCTTCCCAAACACGTTACGAACTCGGTAATAAACTCTCAATTCCCGAGAGCAACTCCGTCGGCGTTACCGGTTTGCCCAAATAGGCATTTGCCCCCAAACTCATGGCTTTTTGGCGGTGACGATCGCCCGTACGAGAAGTTAGCATCACCACGGGGATGGTATACCAAGTAGAGTGGGTGCGAATACGCCCTAGGAGGTCGAAGCCGTTGAGAACCGGCATCTCTACGTCCGAAATGACCAAATCCACCAAACCCTGGCGTTGTTCGAGTTTTTTAAGGGCTTCTTGTCCGTTCCGACAGGGAATCACCGCAAACCCGGCATGGGTGAGGATGCGTTCGAGGGAACGTCGCGCCCCGGTAGAATCTTCGACGACCAAAATCATCCGCGAACCGTGGACGGTCATCGGAACCGGAGTGGTCACCATCGGTCGGCCCTCAATGGGCTTGAGAAATCGGGGCAGAATTACCGGCACGACTTCCCCGGTTCCTAAAATCGTACAGCCGCCGATGTAGGAGGGGATGGGAATGGTATCGTCGAAGGATTTGAGAATCAGTTGGCGTTCGTCGACGATCGCATCGACGGTAGCTGCAATGGGAGTCGAGGCCCCTTTGAGAACCAAAACCACTTTAGAGGTGCTAGAAACCGCAGGCAGGCGATCGTAAGGTAGCATTGCCATCAAAGGTAACAACGGCAGCACTTGTCCCCGCCAGGATATGGAAGATTCGTCGATCTCGTTCAACGCACCATCGAGAGGCCATTGATGAGGGCCGATATTGCTAACATCATCGTAGGGAATCACGTCGAGTACCGTATCGGCAGGAATAGCGAGCAGGCGACCCGAAGCCTGACACAGCAATAACGAGAGCAAACTCATACTCAAGGGCAACCGAATCGTAAAGGTGGTTCCCCGTCCCGGCAAGGTTTCCACATCGATGCTTCCCCGAAGTTGCCGAACTTGGGTGCGTACGATATCCATCCCCACTCCCCGACCGGAAATATCGCTGACAGCCGCCGCAGTAGAAAAACCCGGTTGAAAAATAAAGTTGAGAATTCGCTCCCTAGGCAACTGACTCATGGGGACATCGGGCGGACACAACCCCTGTTCCACGGCCATCTGGTAGATCTGCGTCAGATCGATCCCCCGTCCGTCGTCGGCAAAGGTAATCGCCACTTCGCTCCCTTCGGTCTTCGCCCCCAAAAAAATTTGGGCGGTTTCGGATTTCTCTAAAACTCTGCGTTCGGCGGGCTTTTCGATGCCGTGATCGAGGGCATTATTAAGAACGTGAGTCAGGGGTGTCTGGAGCTGTTCGAGGAGCACCTTATCCACCAGCACGTTTTCTCCGGAGACTTTCAGTTCGGCTTTTTTTCCGCAGTGTTGGGCATTGCGGCGCAGTTGGGGTAAAAACCGCTGGGCGAAGGTTTTGAACGGTACCAGGCGAGAAATGGTGACATCGGAGTAGAGTTGGGACAAATCCAGCCTCACCTGCCCCAAATCCTGACCCAATTCCCGGCTCACCAAATCGATATCTACACGGGTTTCCTGGACTTGGGTAATGAGTTCTTCAAAGGTCTGCAAGCTACTATGCAACGCCGTATAGCGATCCATTTCCAGGGCATCGAACTCCGAGGTTTCGCTGCTGCCATTGGTTTGAGTCCCGCTGCTGGTGGTGGACATGCGATCGTAAAAAGACTGGACCCGATCTCTGACGGGTTTAACCTGTTCCACCAAACGCCGCAGGTTTCCAGAGGCTTGTTTGAGTTGTTGCTGCTGGAGGGTCAGGCGTTCGTGGGAGGTGATCAGTTCTCCGATGGCACTGCCCATGGCATCGAG